>JAYVHY010000125.1:0-2138 GCA_043770615.1 Armatimonadota bacterium
GTGAATGGAGTCGTATATTCCTCTTCTGAAAACCCTTCGGCGGTTTTGATGATTTGTTCGGAGGACTTCTGGAAAGCCTCGATGACCAGTTCTTTGGTATTTAGGTCGGCGGGAGCCTTGACCCAACCATCCTCTGGCCATGCGAAAGCTTCTTCACCCCGTATGACCATTCCAATATGATCGTTCACCATGTTGACTTCGACAACGATGTCGGCGACAGTTCTGACTTTGGGACCGAAGCTCTTGGTGAAGGCTTCTTCCGGGAGGGCTTGAAGGTCTTGGAGGAAGATTTTGCAGGCACCCTTGAGGCCATTGGTAGTTGAAGTGGCGATGTCCATTTGACATGGATTCTACCTATCTCTATTTGAACATCACGGACTGCAAACGATCGGACATTTGGAGAGCGCGCTCCATGAAGAGTTCGACCACTCGTTCGTTGGGAGCCGTTTCATTGAGGGTCTCGTTGAACAACTTGATCCAGGTTTGAAAGTGTTCAGGTTTCGCTTCTTTGACTCCCACATGAACTTGCATCGGCTTTCCACCGTAGGCACCGGTTCGGAGCATTACTGAACCCCAGAAGGTTTTCATTTTTGCAAGATGAGGTTCCCATTGATCGCCAATTCGAGAACCGAAGATCGGTCCAAGGTCTTGGTTGGCGCGGACTTTGGTATAAAACTGGTCGACGAGGGTTGAGATGTACTCTTCGTTTATTCCGAGAGCTCGATACTCATCTTGGAGGCCGAGTCGGATTTGTTGAGCCATGTTGAACGCATCAAGTGGATTCATCTTCTGGGTTTGGTCTTCCGGTTCTCTATCACTCATGTTGCCCTCTTTAATCTACTCCCGTTGTCATTACTCCCTGGCTCAAGTAAGGGAATTTCACGACAAAAGTGCTAAGGCGGTACACTGTTTATGTTGTTGCCGAACGAATCGGCACTCTCGCCAGAGATGTTTGCGAACTTCAATCCTGGAGTCTTACGCTAAACATCCATTCATTGTTCACGCGATTGGCTTTTATGTGCTCCGAAGAAGGGGCGTTGGGTTGCATGGTTGTGGGTTCAGTTTGTGGGAAAGCAACCGAAACACGTAATGCCAAAAAAGAACAGTACCGGCTCTGATCAGCCGAAGAAACAATCAAACTTTGCCCCAGGATTCAAACCTAAGAAAGCCTGGACTCCACGCGGTCCGAAATCCGGCGGTGGGAAAAAGGGTGGAAGCCAAGATCAACGATTTGTAAAGCCAGTTCAACCTGAACCAACCATTGTCGAGGATACGACCTTTGCTGAGCTTGGCTTGATGCCAAGCACCCTCAAAGCGATTACCGATCTTGGTTTCGAAGTACCAACGCCCATTCAAGCACTGGGTATTCCCGTTTTGCTAACTGGCTGTGACTTCATCGGTCTGGCTCAAACTGGAACCGGAAAGACGGCGGCATTTGGTCTTCCTCTTATTGAGAAGATGGATCCCTCTGACAATACAACCCAGGCTTTGATCTTGGCTCCGACCCGTGAGCTTGCGATTCAGGTTGCCAAGGGGCTTCATGATTTTGCCAAGTACGGTGGACTGAAGGTTGTTCCGGTTTATGGTGGTCAGCCAATTGATCGCCAGTTTAGAGCTTTGCGATCTGGCGCTCATATTGTGGTTGGAACGCCTGGTCGAGTGCTTGACCACCTTCGCCGAGGTTCTTTGCGACTTGACGGCGTGAAGTTCTGCGTGTTGGACGAAGCCGACGAGATGATGGCGATGGGCTTCACGGAGGACATGGAAGCGATCCTATCTGAACTTCCGGAAAGTCGTCAGCTGGCGTTCTTCTCAGCGACGATGGCACCGAGAGTCTTGTCGATTACGAGCAAATACCTTCGAAATCCTCAGAGAATTGAGATTGTTGCCAAACAGCGAACGCTTGAAACAACGAACCAGACTTATTACGAAGTTGCTCCGGGTAAGAAGCCAGAAGCGTTGGCTCGCGTACTCGATATGGAAACTCCGGGTTCGACGATTGTATTCTGTCGAACACGGTTAGAGACTGCCGAACTCAGCGATTCGCTTCAACTTCGCGGCTACAATGCCGAGCCAATTCATGGCGACATGAGCCAACAGGAAAGAGAGCGAGTGCTTCGTCGATTCCGAGATGGATT
>JAYVHY010000126.1:0-10959 GCA_043770615.1 Armatimonadota bacterium
CACCGACCTCTCTGTCCAACGAGGTATCTCGCTTCGCTCGGGTGCGATCTTTAAGGCTTTAGCTTGGTTGCTTTGAGTTGGGAGTACTCTCCCGGTTCGTTCCTCACCGGTCTCTCTCTCAAGAGAGAGAAAATTTAGGTTTGGTTAGGGCGTGAGGAATTGCGGTTGGCATCGGAGTTTGTCCGGCTCTATTTTCGCTCGCAAATATACTGGGCTTTGGTTAAATGTTGGATCACTTGGTTTCGATTATCAGTTCGACGGGATAAAATGTTTTTTTCTCCGATTGGGGAATTTGGGCACATATGAAAATCTCTAAATCGGTTTCGGCCACTTTTTCGCTTGCGTTTTTGTTTGCGGCGCAGGCGTCTCAGGCTGTAGTATTGGACTTTAATTCTTTGTCGGCGGGTGGTACTTCGCTCGTCAATGTTGCGGACGGATATACGGAAGACGGATTCAGGTTCCTCAATTTGCAGATTCCAAACGCATTTGACTCTTTTGGCGTTTGGCAAACTGGATCTGGCGCATATGCGGGTTCTCCGGCGTTGTTTAACCAGTATCAAGATGCGATGACTCAGTTGACTCAAATTGGGGGCGGAGCCTTTGACGCGACTTCAATTCAACTTGCAAGTCTCAATCTTAGTCCACTTCCAAACACGGTTACGTTCACCGGAACGAGAGCAAATAATTCGACGGTAACTCAGGCGATAACGCTCAGCAATCCGACCGTACTTTTGACGTACAACTTGACGGGAATGACGAATATCGTCAAATTGGAATGGGCTCAGTCGGTGCCGTTTCATCAGTTCGACAATATCAATGTGAACCCGGTTCCAGAGCCAGCGACGATTGCGGTTTTAGGAATTGGAGCATTGGCATTGATTCGGCGACGACGCAAGTAAGCCGCCCGTTTGACCGCACTCCGGGTACAAGAAGGAAATCTAATCAGCCTTCGTGGCGAATTTCCAGGCTTTGGAGTAAAGATTGCCGAGGCCATCTTTGAGCTTGAGGCTCACGCTGTAAATTTTTCCTGGCGTGAGCGGCTTTTTGGGAATAAGAATCACCGAGTTCTTGAGATGATTGTCGTTCTGAGGAGCTAACTCGTATCGGTCAACCTCCGTTCCATCGGGACCGGTAACAGAAGAGGAGATCAGCGATACGGTTCCTACTTTGTCGCCATAAACGTTTGCCACAATCGGATAGCCCAGGATGTGTTCGGCGTCTTCAAATCTTCGAGTTGGGTTTGGGGTTTCGTTGTTCTCCCAGCTTGGTGAGACACCATTTCCGTTTTCAGGGGGTGAAACAAACATTCCGTCGAGCGTCATTCCATCACCCGCCATTGTGAGGTTGCCGCCCTTGAAACTGGTTCCAGCAATGACGATTCCGGGCTTCATCATGCTGATCCGGTGATATGGAGCGTCCCACAGACCAATGATTCCGGTAACTGCATCGGCGGCTCCGGTAGCGACGACTTCCCAGTTTGCGCCAACATGGCCAAACATCCGAGCTCGGTCATCAGCGGCCATTCCGGTGTAACCCGGTAAGGCTGGATCTTCGTGGTGACCACCTTCTTTGTTTAGGGAAAGGTAATTGGTGTGCGCGGTTGCGGCGAGGGTAAACGATGGATCGAACACGCACGGTCCGAACCCATGATTGGCACGAATTGCGTTAAAGGCAGCAAAGACTTTCTTGGATTCGGCGGGCATTGAGTCGGCATTTTGAACGGCATCTTGACGAATTGTGACCGTCCATTTTTTGTCGAACTTCGCCCACTCATCGACTTGAACATTGGCAACTACCGAGTAGGTCCCTGGCGGAAGTGCGACATCCGATTCGACAAAGAGCTCTTTTTTGCGGTTGTCGTACTTGGCATCAACTTCTTTGCCGTTGATGACGAAGGATGCGGCGGTAATTTTTGAACCACCATCGGCCCAGACTTGCCAAACGAACTTGGGATTCTTTACCTTGATTTCTTTCGACGGCCCAAAACCGGCTGACCAAATTTGAATCTGTTTCTGAGGCGCAACCACGCCAAGCGAGCAAGCCGCTAAGCCAAGGATGGTGATCATGGATCTAATTCGAGTCATTTCAAGTCAAAAGGGTGCGTTCGTAAAGTTCAGGACGTTAATAGAGAGTCAGTCGTTTGCCTTTTTCGGACATGTTTCGATGTAAGTTTTCCATTAAATTGAACTTTTTTGCCTAGTATTGTTGTCAAGTAAAATTAAGCACTCTGTAAACTCAAAAATAACCCTAAAATAAGAGTTAGTCGAACTCCGAATGAGCAGTCCTCCCCAAACGCTTGGTCAGTATCAGATCATCCGCGAAATTGCGCGTTCGAATGACATCGTGTACGAAGCCTACGATCCGCTGATGAATCGTCGGGTTGCGGTGAAGGAGTTACACATGCCGCCGGGCTCGACGCCACAGCAATTGGCTGATCGGGTTAGCCGATTTGGACGGGAGGTGGTTGCGGTCTCGCAAATGAACCACCCGAATATCATGACGGTGTTTACCGCCAGTGTGGATGATGGTCGATCTTATTTGGCGATGGAGTATCTCGACGGGATCACGCTTCGCAAAGAGATTGATAACTCAGGGTTTATTCCGGTCGAACGTGCGGTCGAAATCATTTCGGCGATTCTCAGCGGTCTCTATCATGCCCACGATAAGGGGGTTGTCCATCGGGATATCAAGCCGGACAATATTCAGCTCACCTCGGATGGTGGCGTTAAGATCACCGACTTTGGTATTGCTCGATTGACTTTCCAGCCCAACTTAACGATGGACGGACAAGTTTTTGGTACGCCGAGCTATATGTCTCCCGAGCAGGTGGTTGGCAAGGAGATTGACAATCGAACGGACTTGTTTAGCGTTGGAGTGATGTTGTACGAAATGCTGACGGGTAATAAACCGTTTCCAGGCGACAACGTTATTGCGATTACTCATGCAATCGTGAATGCATCTCCGGCTCCGGCGACTCAGATTCCGCAAGCGATTTACAAGGTTATTTCCAGGGCATTGGAAAAGGCACCGCAAATGCGTTACCACAACGCAAATGAGATGCGGGAGGCCCTATTGGAGGCTCAGCAGCCGGTGCAGCATTATCAGAGCCCGGTGACTGGCTTCGATCCTTATTCTCAACCACCACAGAGCTTGGTTCAGCAACAATATGCTCAACCGTATCAGGCACCGGACCCATATGGTCAGCCAATTCAGACTCCGTATGGTCAGCAGCAATATGGCGGGCAAACCCCTTATGGTGGAGTTCTTCCGGCATACAGTCCTTACGGACAAAACATTGCTCCACCGCCAGTGATTGCCGCGCCTCCAACTTACGGTGCTTACAATCCGTATCAACCACCGATCCCGGGTCAGATTCCGAACCAGCAACCGTATAACGTCTATTATCCACCGCCACCTGGACCTCCGCTGATCAGCACTGAGGCGAGGGAGAGGATGCGGCAATTTATTTTTGCGACGATCCTGCTCAGCGTTATTGCGGCGATTCTTGTTTTTGCCTTTATTGCTTTGACTAATTCGATTCAGAATTCGAAGGTGGGAAAGTCCGACCCAAAAGCGCCGGAAGTCTCCGCGCCGGTTTCGGTACCGAATTCAGGCGTTCCAGTTCCAACGGTTGAAAATACGAAGGCGTATCGACCCGCGAATCCTAGCACTGAAGCACCGAAGCCTTCGGGACCAAGTGGAGACGAACTAGCGGCGGCAGCGAATAACAGTGAAGCAACCATTACGGATGTTGCGAAGGTTGCCACCTTGTTAAAGGCGGGTGACGCTTATCGGGAGGCAGGAGACAATGCGAAGGCTTATGAGGTCTACCGACAGGCCTATCAGATTAGGGCAACGAACAACGCAACCAAGCGTGAGCTTCGGGACGTTTTGTACAAGATGCAAGAAGTAGCGGCGCCGGGTAGTCCGGAAAAAGCGGAAGTTGATAAAGCAATTGCGGATCAGTTGTAGCTTTGGCTCATTTATTTCATGCTTAGGTGTGCTTACCCGATGAAGCAGTGGGGTCAAGTCGTCGATCTGGCACCAACCACATGATTGCAACGGCAAAATAGCACAAGCACGAAATGAGGGGATGAACCCAGGCTAGTGGTATTGCGGCAACGTAAATTCCCACTGATGCTTTCCCTTTGACATCTTTGCCGAGAGCCTGGGCCAGCTCGGAGTCCTTGCCATTTGCCTTAACCAGGGTGTATGTGAGAATTGTGTAGGCAACGCCGCACATGACCAAAACGAAGCCATAAATGGCTACCGGTACGGTTGCGAAGTGGGTCTCACCTGCCCACGCGGTGGCAAAAGAGATTAATGAGAGCCAAAACAAGAGGTGCAGGTTTGCCCACATGACGCCGGCGGAGATGTTTTTGATGCCGTGGAACAGATGATGGTGATTGTTCCAGTAGATCCCAATGAGGACAAAGCTAAGGGCATAGCTGAGAAACAACGGGTAGTCCTTTAGCAGAGCAGAAAAGCTGGCTTCATGCGGTGCCTTAAGCTCCAACACCATGATGGTGATCAGGATGGCAATTACGCCATCACTAAATGCTTCAAGTCTCGATTTGGTCATGCCTAGAAACCATTATCCCTACTCTGGCAATTTTCAACAGCTGATTTATCATGTTAAAGTTGTTGATGTACTGCGACGTGACGAACGTTTGAGTCAGTTTTGTGTCATAAACCATGATGTACTTCCATGGTTTCGCCTTTGCATTTGGAGATTCAGAATCAGCCTGTTCAGGTTAAGTTGATGGGTGAGTTTTCGTGTTCGACCGATCAACCAGTTCAATTTTCGGCTCGGAGTGCGGCGGAGCTTGTTGCCTACCTTGCGATTCACAAAAATCGCTGGGTACCGCGTGATGAACTTGCCGAAGCTTTTTGGGGAAGTGCTGAGCCGAAAATCGCCCGCACAAATCTTCGCAAGGCGATTCAACGGGTTCGAGAATCGTTTGGGACCGTTGATGTTTTGCTGAAACATGCAGACAGCTTGGCGATCAATCGGCAAGTTTTGGTGAGTGACCTTGATCGCGCCGAGGTTCTTCATCGACACTATTCCTTTGCTCCTCAATTGCCCGAGTCGATTGAGAAGCTACTTGCTGAATGGAAGATTCTCGACCAAAACCTCCTAGAAGGCTGGATGAGCGAATGGATCATCGAGGAACGAAAGAGCTTCGCGATTCGTGGACATGAATTGGGACTTAAGGTAGTTGAGGCGCTCGAGTCTACCGGACAACTTGACGAGTGCATCGAAGTTATGAACTTGCTAGTGCGCCGTTCACCTCTCGATTTTGATCTGCTCCAACGGGCGATTCGGCTCCAGACGAAGGCATCAACTGGGCATTCTGCGGGTGCGATGCTGGATCGGATGTTGGCAGATTTGCCACCCCAGTCCGAGATCCCCAAACCGGTGCGACGCCTCATTCAGCGAGTTCAACAAGGGCATCTAGAGCAGGTTCCGGCTCCCGAACTATTTGAGACCAAGAATGAGTTAGCAATGCTTGCCCGGATGGTGGAGTCAAATCTCAAAGCCAATAACCCAGAGGCAATTGCCTTGCTCGCTAAGGAGTCTAGCAATGTTGACAATTGGGCTCATGCGAAGACTTTGCTCTCGATTTTGACGGTGGT
This sequence comes from Armatimonadota bacterium, assembly GCA_043770615.1. Taxonomy (GTDB): domain Bacteria; phylum Armatimonadota; class Fimbriimonadia; order Fimbriimonadales; family Fimbriimonadaceae; genus Fimbriimonas. Next base: position 5,638 of record JAYVHY010000126.1, read on the forward strand.
GCTTGAAAATTCACCGGTCGAGACCGATGATCAGATTCAATTGGCGATCAATGCCTGTTTTCTCGCCACTTATGCGTCGGATTTTCAGGTTGGGCAATGGGCGGCTCAAAAGGTGTTAAGTATTCTCAACGAGAGCGATCCTCGCTATATTCGAACTACGAGTGTGCTCGCATTTTTGCACTTCGAAAAGAAAAACTATGATCTGTCCCGTTCGCTTCACGACAACGCTCTGTTGCTCTGCAAAAAGTACGGGGTGGAAAAGGAATATGCGCGGACGTTGAACCGAAAGGCAGTCCTGGACTATCATCTCGGTAACTTTGACGAAGCTAAGGCGATGTTCATGGAAGCGATTGATTTTCAAATTGCTTTAGACGATCTCGGTGGGGAATCCCTGCTTGCCAGCTTCCACGGAAACCTTTGCACGATGGAAGTTCTGCGGTTCGGATGGGATGCGGCGAAGAAGCACGGAGAGCTTTCGCTCAAATACGCCGAGTCGAGCGCAAAGGTCTACCAAATTTATGTGTCAGCAGGGCTTGGTCTAGCCTCGTATAAACTTGGTGAGCCAAACGGCATTAGCTTGATTATTGACGGCATCATTCAAACCGCCCGAGAGCGGATGCGCCGTTTCAACATGATGTCAATTGACTTCGGCGTCGCAGTTCTGGTGGACAAGGGGGCTTATGAGCAGGCTGCGCAGATTGCGGCTTTGAATCGTGTACTTCGCGACGCATCAGGCTATCCTCGGGGTCCGGCCGAGAAGGGATTCATAAAGTCGTGTTTCTCGCTGCATTCGGGTCAATCGGTTCCGAGGGTTCAGCCGATTAGCCTTGTTGCCTTGAGTCGATGGATTGTTGAAGAGCTGGAGTCAGTACAGTAAGCAAACCGCACCCTCGGTTGTTACGCAGAAAAGCTTGGTTCGACCTTCGTATCAGGGCTACGCAAATAGTAACAAGCACTGAAACGCCACTTCCCCGACCTTATTTGGGTACCGACCAGTTGTTGTCAGCAAGCCATTCTAACAGCCGCTTGGGCCATGAGCTAACCGATTGAAGTTTTGATCGACCACCCATATTGTATCCGTGTCCGCCCTGCGTATAGATATGAGCTTCCATCGAGGCTTTGACCTTGCGATATTTATTCATGAGGTCCAGAACTGCGCCCATGTGTCCGTCGTCATCGTTGGAGATGAGGAAGAATGCGGGTGGAGCATCTTTTGGAACTTCGGCGGGAATACCCAGTGGACCGGGATAGATCTCAACGATAAAACTTGGCATTCCGCTTTCTCGTTCAACCGGGTCCTTTGAATCTGGATCGCCCGCTCCGGTTCCGAATGCGATGCCCGAGACATTTTCACCACCAGCGGAAAAGCCCATTGCGCCGACTCGCTTAGGATCAATTCCCCATTCAGCGGCGTGCCATCGAACCATTCGCATTGCTCGGTAGGAATCTAGCACGGTGGCATTTTCAAATGTATAGGTTGAGCCTGGTTCGCGAAAGAGACGATACTTAACCGCTATCGCCACAACACCAGTATTCGCAAGAAATTGAGCAGGCTCGATTCCTTCTGGGGGATAGACAAGTTGGTTGTGTCCGCCGCCCGGGAAGATGACAATCGCGGCTCCGGTTCGCTTTTCCTTTGGCGGAAGGAAGACGTCGATCGAAGGATTGTGAATGTTTTTTACCCACCAGTCTTTGGCTTGCTCTGGCTCGCTTCGTCGTGCCTCGGAACCGGGAGCCCCATTGCTCCAAAGAGGCAAGTGGATGGGAGTTACTTGCATCAAAGTGGCGACGAGAGCAACGGTTAGAGGCATGGTTTCTTATTCTATCTCGCTTAGCGGTTGATTGGGCAGAACATTTGGAGGATGCCGATCTGTTGGTACCCGAGATGGGGATAGACTCGAGCTCCGTCGCAACTGGAGAGTAAAACGCTTTGCCTCACGCCGTGGGTTCGATCTACTTGGAGGAGTTTGCTCATGAGCGCCTTGCCGTAACCCTTACCTCTCAATTCTTTGTGGACATACAGATCGGAAACCCAAGCCTTATCTTGACAAGGAATGCTGGTGACCCAACCATAGTCTCGGTGGTCATCCCAAACGGAGAATTTTCGGGTGCCATCTCGAAGCTTTTGGGGTTGGGAAGCAACTTGGTTGATCTGTTTGAGGGTCTCTTGGTCGGGAATCTGTCGAACGGGTGGATCTGATTCGAAGGTTGGGATGTCGATCATGTCGTGAGCAAAAAGCCACTCGGTGCTCATTGCTCGATAGCCTAGCGCTTTGTATTGGTCTCGCTTTTGTTGGAAGTCTTCGGTTTCATCGTGAATGTCGCAGATGAAGTGCCATCCTAACTCTGCGTCTTGGATGGATTGGATGGTCTTTTGAGGGGTTAAGGCGTGCGAGATGACTTCGATCTTCCGCTCGTTCTTTCGGGCAGGTGTGTCACGCATGACCCACAGATCGCCCACTCTTTCCCCGACGTACGGGTAAGTTTGGCTCTTGGCGTGGCAGAAGCCGTAAATGAACACTTCGATTGCATCGGGGATCGAGATCACCATGTTTCCCTTGATACCAAGTGTATTACCTGGCAAACCAGAGCAGGCTCAAATTATGGGCCGTTTTGAGCCTCTTATGGATTGATTGGTTGAGCCTTGGCTTTTCGGTATGATTCAACGGTCATTCTTGCAGGCGGAGGGGCAATTTTGACCTTTCGTTTTGGGCTGTTATCAAACTTCGCGATGAGCTTGGCGGGAGCTGGGGAGTAAGGAGAACAGATGAGTTCCAGAGGTACACCGGTTGCCATATCCATCGTGCATGAAAATTGGCGTTGTAAGCCACGAATGGGGTGACTAAACCAAACGACAGATACATGATTGGAGTCGCTGTCCCAACTCTTGTGACCCTGGACCGTAAAGCTTCGCTCCCCTACTTTCCTGAACTCCCCCACGTAGCCATCGATATCATTCCACACCTTGGCAATTTGCTGAAAACCATGCCGCTCCCACTCATCTTGGGTTCGGAACTTCTCTCCCTGTTTTGGTCCATTTTTCATGCGCGAACCCATGCTTTCAGAAAAAATAAGGACGCGACCTGGTTCCTTTTTTGAGAAAGAAATACTTGTAGTGCCATTGGTGAAGTCTAAGGGATCATCTGACTTTATGTGCCAAGGCTTAGTTTTGGACGTAAAGCCATAGATAATCTCTGCGAGTTGGGTGGCTTTTGCCGTTAACTCCTTTTCGGACGGCATCGGGGATGCCGACTTTTGGTGAAAGAGAGTGAGGGTAAGGGCAATGGTCACGGATTTATCGCGCCAGCCTTGGCTTTTCGGTATGATTCAACGGTCATTCCTGCAGGCGGAGGGGCAATTTTGACTCTTCGTTTCGGGCTGTTATCAAACTTCGCGATGAGCTTGCTTGGAGCTGGGTGATAAGGAGAACAGCTCAGGTTCAACGGCTCGCCAGTCGCCATATCCATCGTACAATCGAATTGGCGAAGTAAGCCCCGAATGGGGTGAGTAAACCAAATGACGGTTACCTTATTGGAATCGCTGTCCCACCGCTTGTGACCCTGGACAGTAAAGCTTTGTTCCCCTACTTTCCTGAACTCTCCTACATAGCCGTCGATATCATCCCACACTTTGGCGATTTGCTGAAAGCCATGCCGCTCCCACTCGTCTTGGGTTCGGAACTTCTCACCTTGCTTCGGGCCATTTTTCATTCTCAGCGATACACCAGAAACGAGTTCAGCAAGGCGACCAGGCTCTTTCTTTGAGAAAAAGATGGTGTTGTATCCGTCGAAAAGCTCAAACGGATTATCCGAGGTTTGCTTCCAAGGTTTCGGGTTAGCCCGGAGACCGTAGACTTTGGTCGCGATTTGCGCGGCCTTAATGCTCAGTTCATTTTGAGTAGGTTTCGAAAATATTGTCTGTTGATAAGACAGTATGAGGGTAAGGGCAATGGTCACGGATTTATCGCGCCAGCCTTGGCTTTTCGGTATGATTCTACAGTCATTCCGGCTGGTGGAGGGGCAATTTTGACCTTTCGTTTTGGGCTGTTATCAAACTTCGCGATGAGCTTGCTTGGAGCTGGGTGATAAGGAGAGCAGCTTAAGTTCAACGTTTCGCCAGTAGCCATATCCATCGTACATGAAAATTGGCGCAGTAAGCCTCTAATAGGGTGAGTAAACCAAATTACGGTTACCTTATTGGAATTGCTGTCCCAACTTTTGTGCCCTTGGACAGTAAAGCTTTGTTCGCCTACTTTTCTGAACTCTCCTACATAGCCGTCGATATCGTTCCAAACCTTGGCTACTTGCCGAAAGCCATGCTGCTCCCATTCATCTTGGGTTCGGAACTTCTCACCTTGCTTCGGGCCATTTTTCATTCTCAGCGATACACCAGAAACGAGACTATGAAGGCGACCTGGCTCGTTCTTTGAGAAAAAGATGGTGTTGTATCCGTCGAAAAGCTCTAATGGATCGTCCGAGGTTTGCCGCCAAGGTTTCGGGTTGGTCCTCTGTCCATAGACCTTGGTCGCGACTTGAGCAGCCTTGATGCTCAGTTCATTTTGAGTTGGTTTCGAAACTGTAGTCTTTTGATGAGAAAGTATGATGGCGATCGCAATGTTCATGGATTAGTCCAAATTTGGGAGAAAAATCTCTCGGAAATGTAAAAGTGATTGGGTCACGTCAGGGGTGTAGACATTTTTGATGGTGGAGAATGCATTGCCCTTAATCTTAAAGTCTTCTTGTTCCGGAATCCGAGGTTGTCCTCCTTCTACCCAGATGACGGTGACCCCATCATCTTGTGCATCGGTAACCATTTTTGATTTGCTACTATCAACGGTTCGCCCGGTGATGAGGTATCCGAAAACCTTTTCGGATACATAGCGGTAGGTGTCGACGGTCATAAATGTCGCGCAACCAAGAACAGCCTGGTTCTCAAACAATCTTCCGTATCCATTCCAATATGGAAACATATAGACATGCGAGTTTGATTCCGGTCTTGTCGTCTCACAGGCTTCGAGGAAGGTAATGTTGAGGGCAGGGCGCGGCGAAAAAGGCGGAAGTCCTCCCTCCATTTCACCAATTTTATGATGTAAAACGCTCTTTCCTGGGAGATCAGCATTGTTGTAAAAGATTGGTTGACCGCAGTAACTACGGTCGGTAATGGTGCCAGTATGGGTTCCATCCGCAAGCGAGAAGACATTGGCATGACCGGAATACATGTGCACAGTTTTCATCGTCTGACCAAGCAAATATTGTTCTGGCGTGTATTGGCTGATGTCTCTAACGACACTGAAGAAGCTTTCGAGTTTTTCCTTAGCAGCCA
>JAYVHY010000127.1:0-4687 GCA_043770615.1 Armatimonadota bacterium
TCCTTTGTATAGCTATTCTCTCCAACTGCGCTGTAGCCAGTCGACGCCTTTGGCATTATGAAACCTTTGGCGACACTTGAGTTAATCGTTCCGTTAGGATTGACTGCCAAGGACGTGGCCGTCGCTAAACTATGGCCGATATTGTCATCCAACAAAGAACCGATATCCGCATTGCCTTGTAACATTGCCACATCGTTTGCATTGACTCCTGCCTTTCCGACTCGCCATGTGCCTCGCTGGGAGTTGTACGTTGTTCCCATGATCGGGGCGTAACTGCCATTTCCTGAAGCATTGTTGTTGTTACTGTAGCCACCACCATTGTTTTCATCACTTTGGTGCGAAAGGCGAAGGTGATGGCCGTCTTCATGAGCAATTGCTGCCGTCATGTTATGAGGACCGGTTCCTGTGCCATTTACTGGAAAAACCCAGTTGGTCCTTTGTCCATTGGTCAAGACTGCTTGTTGAGCCACGCCGACATAAGAAACGCCGCCTGAAGCGCCAAACCAATCGTAAGCACCACCGATTATGGTGTGGGTCATGTACTGCTTGTTGTCGTAAAAGGTCTGCCTTTGAGCATCGGTTAGCCCAGGAGTGGCCGGATCAACTGTAGTTACATTAATGTTAAACCCAACATACTTCTGAGCAGTTCTCGCCCATGTTTCTTTAATCGCCGTCAATTCTGCGGCATTAAAAGTTGTCGCATCACCATCCTGGGTGTAAGCGGGTACGTTTCCAGGAGTCCCACCGCCCCAAGTCCCATTGTAATTGAACCCGGTGAAATTGAGAAACACCGTGTATTTCGCGCCCGGATTACTGTTCAAGGAAGGAGCCACCGGATGTTGCGCTAGCGCAACTCCCGCGAGACAAAGCCCAAGCGCGAGTGACCAAGCCGATTTTGAAGTCATAAAAGTAAGTTTCATACAAGCAACCAAACACTCATCTTGGGAAACCCAAGACTGGTTCTACTATACAGAAGAAACCTCATAGTACTTGTTAGATTTCCGTTAATTCTTGCCAGCAAAAGTGCCTACTTAGGTTCGAATGGCTCCATTTCAAGACAGGATGAGGAGACTCCTCTTTCGGGCGATGTGGGGCTAAAGCCCCAAGAAGATGCTCCGAATTCACCCAATGACTGCGCGAACTTCTTCCTTCCCGCGTTTGTTGACTCGCCAGATGTAGGCGTCGAGTACGTAGTGCGTGACTTGCGGCATTGTCAGTAGCGGAACAAGAATCGCCAATGCCGTCGCCGAAGCGGCAATGTGGTACGAACCAAACAGGTTCGTATGCTCCTGGTACACCAGCCAATCCCAGATTGCTTCCTCAAAATAGGCGATGGCCACCAAAGAAAGGATGTATATCGGAACGTACTTGAGTTGAAAGAATTTGAGGAGCCGGTTTTCGCCATGGGCTTTGTTGGCTCGCTTTCGGTACTGATAAATCCATATCAGAGCCATGTAGGGAATTCCATGGGAGATGATGTTGATGAGCGTGAACGTTAGATCGCCGTTAAAGAGGATGATTCCGGTTCCCCACGCCGCAGCGGTTGCAACCAGCAGGAGGACTTTTCCGACATTGAGGGTTCCGGTTTGCCGCCAACGAATTGCCTCCTTGATTAAGAAAGCCCCTAGTGCCCCTACGTATACGAATCGACACAGATATTCGGGCCAGACCACGGGAATATGGACAACTTCGAATTGGCTGAACCAGTGGAAGTTTCGCGTATAGGTGTGCCAATAGACCAGCGGATATATGGTTGCAATGTAGATCGCTATCTGGTCAATTCGATAACCAAGATCTCCGACCGGTTCACCCCGACGATAGAGCATTAAAAAACCATATTGCTGCCGCACAAAGTGATAGATGGCAAAGTACGCAACGCATGACCAAAAAAACACTGGTCCGATGAACGCGTAAATCGCGATTCCGCCCAACCAACACACTGCCGGAACCACCAAATACAGCGTCCTTCGGCGTTGAAATTCATCTTTGTCGAAGTAAGTTCGAAACAGCGAACTATAGACGTGGGCAACATCAATGCCCAGCACCAGCAGTATCCAAAGCCAAGTCGGAGTCTCACTGATCGCCGCAATTTTGTTGCCAAACGCAAGCACAATCGCCGTGATCACGACCGGCGGACCAATGATCGCGCTCAGATCAAACTTCGGAGAGTAAATCCACGGAGTCGCGATTCGCATTTAGGCTAGCGGCATGTAAAGCTCTGTGATGAGTTGGTTTGGAGGGGTATCGCTTGGGTCATTTACATACACTTCAAAGGCGGGATTTTGGCTTATCTCTCGTCGGATAGTATTTTCGCAATATGAAGTGAGGTCCGACCAAACTGGCGCCAAATTTTCGTAAGGACCGGTAAATGTTGTCGTAGCATACTCGCCGCCTTTTAACTGGTCGAGGATGAGGCTGAGCCCGCCGCTGTCGGTTACTTGATAATCCGCCGGAATCTCGACGCATGCTGCGGAGCGGAGCTTCTCGGTTGGAACTTCGTCGGGATTATCCCAATAGATTCCTATCATTCGCTCGACCGGAACGTTGTGAGACTCTACCCAGCCCCAAAGCTTTTCAAACACGCCTCCGATTTCATCGTAAGAGCCAGTGTGCCGAAGCATGACGATTCGAATTGGCTCGATAGTGGTTACTTGTGCGTTCATGATGTCTTTCGTAATATTACTTTGTTTGATGGAGATTGGAGATCAGAGATCAGAGATCAGAGATCGGAGATCAGAGATCGGAGATCAGAAATCAAGGCTCAAGGCTCAAATGTCCGCTCTAATTAGATTATTCAAAATGTAGCACCTTTTGCCAAGGCTCGAGGCTCAGGGCTCAAAATTGAAGGAGCGGAGAGCGGTTCAATCATTCGTTCTAATTATTTTTTTCAAAATGTAGCACCCTCGCCTGGGAGCGGAAAAGTAGCAGCATTTGCTTGGATTTCTTCAATAAAAATTCGTTCTTGTTCGGTAAGTGGTTTGCGGAGAGAGTCAATAGGACGCCAGATTCCTTGACGACAGATCATTCCTTGGCAAATCATTGATTCGGCATATTGTTGTTTGAAGACCAGATGCTTAATGCTCGAAATCAAGTCTTCTCGGTCAAGCTCGGTCTTAAGTTGTCGATCTCGGGCTCGTTGGGAGATTATTGCTTCATAGGCTAGCCTGCCCTTCTCTCCAGTGCCGAGATATTTGCTGGTTACTCTTCCGCCAACCCGGATTTTTTGAACATACCGCACATGACCCTGTTTCTTCTCAATTCCCATAGATTCCTATACTAGTATACCTTTGTCTACTTCTTTTGTCAATCGTGTTCGGCACGAGTCCAAGAGAACTCAGTGATGGCTCCGTTTTTTCATCCTCATCAGGTTCAACAGCGTCTCCTTTTCGCCTCAATATGGCTAGTTCTCTGGACGATTGAGTATGGTTGCAATGGTTTTTGTTTTCCTGATCGTCAGTAAAGATACTGGGAATTTGAATGGGTAAGATCGGTGAATCATGTTAGCTAGCTGTATCTTTGCATTGGCTCTGGTTAAAGGACCCGAATTGGTCTCTTATGAATACGTTGGTACGATTGGAACCGACAAGGCAACCCTGACGATTGACTGGCCAAAAGGGAGTGCAAAGAAGCTTGCGCCAAAGCTGTCGGGAACGCTTTTCATGGGTCCGAAGCTCGATTACTTTGTTGCCGTTGGAAGCAACAAGTCCAAAGGGCATATTGAGTTCAAACTTCTGAAGAACAAGAAGTCGGTTGCCTCGTTAAGAATCATGCGGGACCCGAAAACTCCCAAGACTTGGATTGGGGACTTTTATGTTCCGAACAAAAAGCCAGTACCGGTTCGACTGAAGTGTCTGGGGCTACTTGAGTATGGGTGCTAAAGCTGGCTCCAAGCAAAATGCCAAAATCTAAAAGCTTCAGCTGCAGCGTTTATCCAAACGTGAGTTGCAGCAGGTCGAAGCTGACGCTAAACGGTTGAACCAACGACGGTTCCGGATTATTGAACCGAATAAGGCACCTTACTTTTCGATTTGCATCTACATACGGACTCACTGCCGAATTAAACTTGAACATTTCAGTCTTGGCATACCCACCTCGCCAAATTGCAGACTTTTGGAGGTCATAAGTTTGGGTATTCCAGTTCCAAAGCAAAACCGCTCCAGAAGTGGTCGCCGACACGGTTGCACCCAAATTGAAACCAAGAGAACCGACGGTTGCGAAAGGCAATGTGTATTCGGTTTGAACTTCAGCCACGTTATTTGGTCCGGCGATTGGGACTGAGTTGACCAAGTATTGGTTCCCATCGAGGTTCCAGACATCGCTCAAGACCCCACTGACAAAGCTGCCTTGAACTGTACTAATCGTGGTTGCTGGGCTGGGTTGTCCGGTTACCATTGGCACTCTCAGGTACCAGATATCTTGCTCGCCATTGAATGTAGCGGCATAGACGATGTTGGCGGTTCGGTTGTCAGAGATCATGCCGATGTAGTCACCCATTTTGTTTTGATTTGGGTAACCCACATTCGGGTTGAAATACGGAGTGAGCTGGACATTTGGCGTCCACGTGATTCCGCCATCATAAGAAGATGAGTAGAACATTGCCGAGTTTGAAACTGCTGGGTTGGCGCGGTTATCGTACCAACAAACATCGATTCGACCATTAGGGGCTACTGACATCGTTCCGAACCAG
>JAYVHY010000128.1:0-2127 GCA_043770615.1 Armatimonadota bacterium
CCCGAGTAAAGGATGGGAAAGAATCTGCATCCGTAGATTACGCGCAGCTAGCCTGGGGCAAATTTACAGCGAGTATCCGAAAGCAAGGACTGTCCGCGCGTATTCTCCAATCGGCGGGAATTCTAGGCACTGAAAAGCAGCTGTTTGGTGGACTAGGAGATTCGAAGCGACAGGATGTCGCACTCGCTGGAGATCTTGGAAAGGGGAGAAATATGTCGCTTTCCCAGACTTCGGTCGAAATTCCGAATGCGGGAATGTCCAGAACAATGGGCACTTTCAAGCAGAAGGGACTTGAGGTCACGATGGCGAATCGAAAGGTGGACGCAGGTTTTGTGGGTGCGAACACGATGGCTGATCCCGAAAAAGATGTTCTGAACGGCCTTCGGGGATTTAGGGAGTCAGACACCAGGGTCAAATATGACGGGACGCCGGGACTCAAGGTAGACGTTTACCGATTCAACGCACAAGGGCTCGATAAGAAGGCGCTTCGAAAGCTAGAGAACACTTTCATCGACTGGTCGCCAACCAAAAATACCGCATTCAGCTATGCAAAGGTCGAGCAATATAACGATGCAAATAGCATTGTTGGATTTCATCAGGTAACCGAACGAATGTCGGTTACTCAGTCGCTTGGCCGACTGGGCAAATTTTCGTTCCTTGATGAGACGATCAATTTTGACGGCACGGACGCGAAGAGCCCCGACAGTAAGCGAACGATGTTTGCCTTTGAGACAAATATCAATGCCAACACTTCGATGCGCACCGAACAAACTCGAACCCAGTTCGGAAACGGTGACAAAGAAAACATCAGCACAAACACTCTGAGCACCTCGGTCACGAGTCGGTTGAAGGTTTCGGTCAGTGAAAGCCAGATCGATCGCAACGGCACGAATCACGATGAGACTCGGAGAAACTATGGTGTCAGCTATGATCTTCCGAATGGCGTTCGACTTTCGGTAGGAATGGATCGCCACCTTAACGGCGACCAGACAAGCACTTCGTCGAACTCCATCACGTTGGGGCAAGCCGGAGCAACCACCAAACCGGACCAGGTCGGTGCAATTCAGAACGGGCAGGTCGGTGGACTGCTCATGGGCGGAGGGTATGGAGCCAATTCTTGGGACAATGCCACGAGCAATGACCCGTTCCGCACTCAGTCCTTTAGCAAACTCGCGATGAGCAATATCCGGCCCATGCGACTAGGCTTCCTGAAGGAGTTCAAGTTTAACATTGGTTACGACAGCGCGGCGGATAAATCTAAGTGGCTCAAGGAGAACAAACTCGTTTCCTTTAGCAGCAAGATTGGTTCAAATACGATTGCCTACGACTACCGTGGGCAAATGGATCAGCAAGGAAAGCGAGCAGCAGACAGATCGTTCCGATTTGTCACGGATACAAATCCAAAAAATTGGCTCGTTGGCTCGGCTTATTATAAGGTTAGAACTCTGCCCAACAACCAGCAGGTGATGATCCGGGATTACGCACTAACTTTGCGACCTGGTAAGAATTTCGAGCTGACTCATCAGCTCCAAACGAACCCCGAGGTCTTCAAGGCGGATGCAATTCTTTCGAGCATCACTCAGACTGCACGGAGTAGCAAATGGAAGCTCGACTATCGGGCGAATCCCAATTTTGTGATTGGAGCGAGTTGGGAAGAACTTGTGAACGAGGCGGCAAAGACGTCATCCAGAACGGGTGGGCTTACTGTCAAATTGTTCAATCTAAAGGGCTCGCCGTTGACCTTCTTTTATGGCGTTGAGCAATCTGCAACGACCTCTCTGGTTCGCAACATCACACGCTACCATTTTCAATACGACCAAAAGGTCGGACCAAACTATCAGTTCGGGTTGTTTGTGGGAAATATCAACTATCAGCACAGCGTTGCAGACGGATTTTTCAAGAACAACTGGACCGCCCGAGTGAACATGCAAGTCCGGTTCTAGAACCGGGTAAACACTCTCTCGATGCAAATCGTTCCGTTCGCCGGTTGGTCTCGCAATGCTCGCCTTGTTCACGAGGGCTTAGAAATGATCGTGACTCTTGAGGTCGGCCCACGAATCTTGTTCTGGGGAAAAGAAGGTGGGCAGAATATGCTCGTCGTGCACCAGCATGATGCGGGAAAGACGG
>JAYVHY010000129.1:0-2124 GCA_043770615.1 Armatimonadota bacterium
CCTCTGGCTTTAGCTTGAGCGCCCGGCAGATAACCCGGACTGTCGATACGTGCGTTGCCTTGCCATGCTCCAAACTGAGAAGGGTGTTTTTGCTCACCTGAGCCAAATCTGCAAGCTCCCGAATCGTCATCTTTGCCCGAAGCCGAATCCTCCGAATTCTTTGACCAATAACTTCCGCTCCTGCCGCATTGATGAGTTCTTGAAGTTGTCGATGAGATATTTGATCTCTTAACATTTGTAGGTTTTCCTGTCCCAATTAGACCAGAAAATGGTTTCAATATTGTTCATAATTTAGTTAAAATTGGGACAATATCAAAATTGATGAATATCTTTGCTTGTCCCAAAAAGGATTGACACTAAGCGACCAAATGCCGAACAATGGCATTGAAATGATATCCGCACTCATTTGTACACTTGCACTTTCGAATACGATTTCAAGCGCACCAGTTGGCGACCTTGAACACGGCGCTGAGGTTTTAATGACCCGGGTGATCGACGATAAGGTCTACATGGTTGGAAAGTTTCAGAGAGCCAATCGAAAGTTGGTAAACAACGTGGCGGTTTGGGACGGCACGAGTTGGAGCGGTCTGGGGAAGGGCGTAGATGGAGTTGCCTATGACATTTGTAAAGTCGGAAACGACATCTATGTTTGTGGCGACTTCAGCTACGCCGGTAAGAGCAACGAGGAGCCAGGAGTGAAAGCCGGACGAATTGCCCGATGGGACGGAACCAAATGGAACGCTCTTTCACCAGATGCGGTCGTTGATCGGGAAATATTGGCACTTGCAACGGATGGCAAGTCTCTTTACGTGGGGGGGAATTTCACGAAGATCAATGACGAAACCGAAACGAGGTCTGTCGCCAAGTGGAACGGTACAAAGTTGGAAGCTATCGGTGGTAAGTTTGACCGATACATCAATTCAATGGTGTGGGCAAACGACAAACTATATGTCGGCGGATATTTCAAAGGCTTTGGCGATGATGAGATTAACTGTGTCGCTCAGTGGGACGGAACGACGTGGTCCGAAATGGGGAACGGCGGGCTTAACGGTACCGTCACTCGGTTGTCTTCGGATGGCAAAGACATCTACGCAGCCGGGAAGTTTCAGCTAGACGGAACCCAAGGAATTGCAAAGTTCAGTGGCTCTGCATGGTCAATGATCCTTAAAACGAACAACGAAACGAACTGGGTTCATTGCAAGGATGGAAAGATCTACTTCACCGGAAGCTTTTCTAAGGTGAACGGAAGGGACTCGTATCGAGTTGGAGTCCTAGACGGTAAGAACTTGAAGACCCTTGATGATGTTCGCAATGGCACTCATAGTACATTGGTCCCGTTCAAAGAACACTTAATCATTGGCGGGAAGTACGGCGACACTAACGGCGAAAAGATCGGCGGAGTCCTCAAGTGGGATGGATCGTCGAAGATTGATAACTTGAATATTTTGCTGGACAATTGAGTTACTGAATTCCCATGTTCGACATTGGTAAAATAGAACAAAAATATGGGACTTGATGTTCGCGACTACTGGGATTTTGATGACCCTGCGGCGAGCGAGGTCAAGTTTCGCGATCTTCTTGCCCACCAAAGTCTAAATCAAGAAGAATGTCTCGAAGTTTTGGCTCAGATTGCCCGAACATTCAGTCTCAGGCGCGACTGCCCGAAATGTCATTCGCTCCTGGATGAACATTGGCAAGAAGCCATGGAGGCTGGCGGTAGACCTAAAGCCTGTTTTGAACTCGAACGAGGACGAGCTTTTCGCAGTGCCAAAGATGTCGAGAAGAGCATCCCGTTCTTCACCTCAGCGGCCGACAGCCGGGTCGATGATCTCAAAATTGATGCGATGCACATGCTTGCCATCATTGCCGAACCTCAAGAATCCATACGGATCAATCATGAAGCTTTGGCATTCTCGTTGGCTTCAACTCAACCGTGGGCTCAGCGCTGGGCGGGCACCCTTTGCAACAATCTCGCCTGGTCCTTTTTCGAGTTCAAAGACTATCCAAACGCCTTGAGGTACTTCCAACAAGCAGTTGAAGCCAGGATAAAATTCGGTCAAATAAGCGGGATACGGGTTGCTAAATGGTGCGTAGGTCATTGTCAGCGAATGGCCGGAAACCTTG
>JAYVHY010000130.1:0-4670 GCA_043770615.1 Armatimonadota bacterium
CTCATCATTAGTACCGTGCCACTGATCAGTCCTTCTATTGGACCAAACCTTGTTTCTGCCGGAAACGCAATTGCTTTCAACCTCATGATGATTTGGTTCTTGGGCGCCTTGTATTTGGTTAAACAGAAGTCGCCAACAATACTTCAAAATAACCCATAGATGGCTGAATCAGTAAAAACGGTTGAGGGGTGGGCAAAAAGGCTCCGTTACTTTCGATTTTCGTACGGGGTTGGGGGGCATGCGAACGACGGCGAAAGCCTTGAGTCGGCCTTCGCATACGAGACGATCGCTCAGCTCAAGGAGACCTTCGGAATTCTGGGGATACCGTTTCATGAATTCAGCACAGAGCCTCCAACGAGAAAGATTGGACAGATTTATAGCTCCGAGGAGTCTGCCAAGATCCCCTCGATTATCCCGGGAACGAAGTGGATTCAACAGCCATCTTGGACGACAATTGCGGGTCAAAAAGTCTTTGTCTCGTGTGGGGAGTCTCAGATAAATATTGATGTTGGCGAAACGTACGAGATAACCGAAGAGGACGTCGTGGCTGCCGAGTGCGTGGAGAAAGTTTTTGATCTGTTGCCGCTCAAGAAGATTGACCCACCGGGGCAAGGTAAGCGCTACGTCTGACCAAACCGTATGTATCGTTGGATACTCGCTCTACTCCCCAAACACCCGAATCTCGTTGATCCGAGTCATCGTCGAAGGATGCTGCGAACTTCCAAGAACCTCAATGCGAACGTACCGAGCTTCAACGGCGGGAAACTTGTGAACAAAGCCTTCCTTCGTGCTCGGTTCCTTCTGATCCGATGCATCGGCTACAACCTTAAACGTATTGTTGTCAGTACTCACTGAAAGTCGGTACTTCGTCGGTGCCCCGGTGGCCCAAAAGGCTACGACCTCGATCCGAGTAACTTCCGTTACATTTCGCAAATCAATCGTCGCAATTTGCGGATTAGGATACGCCAACCAATGCGAGCCAAGCAGGTCAGCGACGCCATCGGTCATCCGGTTTGCGGCAAAGTTAGGGTCTTCATCGCAACTGGTTGAAACCGGACAATTCAGAGCCAAATTAGTGACCTTCTTCACTCGATGAAACGGAATGAAGTCGGTTTCACCGTCGGGAAGAGATCCCTTGAACGGCTGAACCGTGAGAATCATATCCATAGTAATCGGAATCGAAAGTTGAGACTTGATGTCCGCAAATGTCGGGACTTTGCCATCCGTGCGCCACGCAATTTTTTGATCAGGACTGGTGGTCTTCAGCTCGATGTAACCCTTGTCCGTGGCAATTTGGGTCTCATCAACGTCCATCCCACCCCAAACAGTGTAGCGATATCGAAATGCCTGGTGTGAGACCTTAACTCCCGCCTCGCCGAGTCTGGATTTGAAGGATTGATAATCTTTCTCACCTGCGGAATTCCAAAGTCGGCACCCAAATGTGGCAATCCGGGCGGGCAAAACTCGATGAGCATTCCACTCATGACCTTCCCACCAGCAAAGCATGGACCCAAATAGGCGATCGCTTGCCGGAAAATTAACCGATGGAGGAGCCCCGCCTCCCCAATCAACAATCCCAAATTTCTTGTAACTGGATCGATAAAGTCGCTCAAGTGGTACCAGCGTGTAAGCCTCGTAAGGAAAGTGGTTCACTACGTAGTTGGGATCCCAACCTCCGTTGACGACATTAAATCCGTCGGCGACTAGCTTGTCTGGCGCGTAGTAAGCTCCTTCCCAAGCGATCACGATGGTTTGCTTCGGAATACGCTGTTTCGCGTAATCGTCTGCTCCAAACCCCTCCCAAATAACGGGTATCTTTTTGAGCTGAATGACCGTCTCCGCCATTTCGGCGACAAAGTCAACAAACACTTGAGCGGGGTTTGAATTTGGTCCAAGCTTATCCATCGTGGACTTAAATTGAGGGTCTTTTTCGGCATTTGGATACCAAGCTTCATCCCCACCGATGTGAACGTAAGGCGACTCTGGAAACAGTGCGGCGACCTCTGCTAACAACGACTTCATCTTCGCGCGAACCGTCATAGAGCCAAAATTGATGCAGTTTGAAGATTCCGATCCTTGGATCTTGAACTCGCTAGGATTTGACGCCAAGAGAAGCGAACTATGCCCTGGCATCTCAATTTCAGGAACGATCGCCACTCCTCGGGCATTCGAAAAGGCTTGAAGTTCTTTCAACTCTGCTTCCGTGTATGCGGGTAGCTTGTGCTGATTTCTTTGGTCAATTCCCGGCAGGACTATTGTGGGAAGCATCCAGTTTTGATCGTCGGTCAGATGCAGCTGCATTGTTCGAACCTTACCAAGTTGGCACCACCGCACCAGAGTCTTGAGTGTCGAAATCGAGTGGTACCTTCTGGCAACATCAATCGTTACACAACGAAACGGAACGTCAGGCTTATCGCTAATCTTCGAAAGGCTGGTAGTCGTATTGATAAGCTGACCAAGAGTATGGAGCCCCCATGCCAAACCAGTTTTGGTTGAAGCCGAAACCTTGAATGTTGTCCCCAACTCGATCTTATACTCCTCTTCGGCGAGGTTCGGGTCACGAGTGATCTCAAGCACCCTTCCACTCGGTTTCTCAGTGACTTTCCAATCCTCAACAAACGCCCTGACCACGCCGTCAAAGCCGCTAGTTTTATTGATTACGTGTAAAGTGCTGGTTACTTTGATCAGCTTTCCCGCAACCGCCTGGCGAGGCACCGGGAATATCCCGTTGCCCGATTGCGCCGAAGATTGAGCGACAAAAACCATTGTGAATACCAAAAGACTCCAAAGAAAACCCAATCGAAAATAATTCATTTCTAAACGCCCCGATCTTACCCCTGGCATTAAGTCTGTCTATCTCGCCTAACACTTCGCTCCAATTAGAGGAGCGAATCGAGGTCGCCGTCCATTAATGCCTGACCAACAAAGAGTTGAGGCCATATGGGTGGAGAGGAACGAAGTTCCCAAGCTTCCAGTGGCTGGGTCATTGTGTCGAACAGAAGAAATACTCGTAGCTGGCTACCTCAGCAGCAACAGATAGTTGAACCTAACAATGACGGAATCTATCGCTGCTAAGGTTAAAAAAGCTCAAGACGTCGAGTGATTAAACACAATGACCCACCCACTTCCAGCCGTCCTATAAACGGATAATTTCCCAGACCTGATAGAAGCGAAAAGCCGACTGCGAGGAGACAAACGACCTGCCCGCCGGACATAGTCCGCCATCAGAGTCCGCCATAGCGCCCTGGCGACGGCGGAAGCGCCCTGGCGACGGCGGAAGCGCCCTGGCGACGGCGGAAGTGCCTTGACGAAGGATGATGACGAATGAGGATGCCGTCCATTAATGCCTGACCAAGAAAGAGTTGGGGCCAAATGGGTGGAGAGGAACGAAGTTCCCAAGCTTCCGGTAGCTGGGTCATTGTGTCGAACAGAAGAAATACTCGTAGCCGGCTACCTCAGGAGCAACGAATAGTTGAACCTAACAATCACGGAATCTATCGCTGCTGAGGTTAAAAAAGCTCATGACGTCGAGTGATTAAACACAATGACCCACCCACTTCCAGCCGTCCTATGAACGGATAACATCCCAGACCTGATAGCAGCGTAAAGCCGATTGGGAGGAAACTAACGAGTTTCCCAAGCATCCCGCGGCACTGTAAACCAGTTGGGAGGAGAGGAACGACCTGCCCGCCGACAGAGTCCGCCATAGCGCCCTGGCGAAGGCGGAAGCGCCCTGGCGAAGGCGGAAGTGCCTTGACGAAGGAGGATGACGAATGAGGATGCCGTCCATTAATGCCTGACCAAGAAAGAGTTGAGGCCACATGGGTGGGTCGACTTCCTGTGGTTGGGTCATTGTGTCGAACTGAAGAAATACTCGTAGCCGGCTACCTCAGCAGCAACGGATAGTTGAACCTAACAATGACGGAATCTATCGCTGCTGAGGTTAAAAAAGCTCATGACGTCGAGTGATTAAACACAATGACCCACCCACATCTTGCCGTCCATTAGTAAGAGCAAGTCGACTTACATCCGGCAAGCCACTTACGGACTTTGGCAAAGAAGTTATGGATCTTGGCAATGCGATAATGAATCCCTTTGAGCGAGCCATTCGCGAATTCTTTACCTTGTAGTAACATAAGGAGAACGAAGTTGACACATCCTGTAGAAGCAATCGGAGGGCTCATCGTCATGAGCCTTGCCGTTCATGTCTTGTTTTCTGATGTGGTGCTGAATGCCCGAGATCGCTTTAATCGTTCTTTGTGGAATAGCATCCGAATTGCTCCTGCCTGGCGAGGCTGGTCGCCTTCGAGCTTCCAACTGAGGATTGTTGCCCAGAGCATCTTAATATTCACGTTTCTTTGGAGCACCCTAAGCGTTCCTTGGAGCCTCATTGGAATGGTGTGTGCTTTTCCATTGATATGGGCAATCTCTCGGTTGCCCTAACTTTATCATTAGTTAAATGCCCTTTGATTCTATATTGAATTCTGCCTGTCATGAAATCTGATTCCAAGTCATTGGCGAGCCACGGCGTGGACTGGGCAAGCCACTTGTGTCTGCCGGGTTAGCTTGGTGCGGCACTGTTTACGACGTCTGCTAAGCTGGTAGTAAGCAGTGACAGACTTAAACGACGAGTCCATTTGCTTGAGCTGGCTTAACTTGCCGTAGTACTG
>JAYVHY010000131.1:0-4664 GCA_043770615.1 Armatimonadota bacterium
CATGTAAAGTCATTTCCCGTCGGTTACAAGTCGTTGCGGGCGGTCGCCTCGGCTCAAGACAGCTATCACCGGTTCCTGAGCAGCATCTATCATCCCGGAGTCGTGACCGAAGCCGACGTTCGGCGCTCGCATGCGTGGCTAAACAAGAATGT
The DNA here is from genome assembly GCA_043770615.1 of Armatimonadota bacterium. GTDB lineage: Bacteria > Armatimonadota > Fimbriimonadia > Fimbriimonadales > Fimbriimonadaceae > Fimbriimonas. Next base: position 153 of record JAYVHY010000131.1, read on the forward strand.
ACCGGAGGCGCATCGATGGCAATTCGTCATCCCTCAGGAGGGCGAAACCTGGCAGTCTGCGTCAAAGCGATTGAACCGGGCGGAACAACTTCGGAGTCAAAGAGGCGGTGGGGCTTCTACGCAATCTCCTACGCAACGTCCGGGGCCGGTTGCGCCGATGGAACCACGGTTCGATGGGCAAGACTGGATCGGCACTGGTCCAATTGGGTCGGGGAAACCGGGGACCCTCCCGAAAGCTAAGCGAGGCAGTTAGGTGTGATTGGGTAGAGAGGAACGAAGTTCCCAAGCATCTTTTGACCGGGTCATTGTGTCGAACTAAAGAAAAAACTCGTAGCTGGCTACCTCAGTAGCAACGGATAGTTGAACCTAACAATGACGGAATCTATCGCTGCTGAGGTTAAAAGAGCTCAAGACATCGAGTGATAAAACACAATGACCCACCCTCATCTTGCCCGCCGTATTTAAAGTTCTGAATTGGGTGGGGAGGAACGAAGTTCCCAAGAATCTTGTGGCCGGGTCATTGTGTTCGACTAAGGACAAAACCCTAGCTGGATACCTCAATAGCACCGCTCAGTTGAACCTAATAGGTACCGCGAAGCATCGCTGTTGAGGTTAAAAAAGACCAAAACCTTCGAGTGATTTAACCCAATGACCCAGCCACATCCCGCTCTCCCGTTTCCGCAAAAGCGGTGCGCTCAGCGCTTACCAAAGAAGCGGGGAACGGCTGCCTCCGCAGCCCGCCGTGCGGCGACTCATAAGTTCAATGTTGCTTGAATTAGCGAAAGCATGTGCTGTGGAGGCTCAAGACCCTCCTCAAGCCAACGCCGAAACAGCCAATCACCATCGAAAGATAAGTTTCGTAGTCCCAAGGCAATGGACCTGAACCCATGACGACCAATCGTTACCTCAACATCGACCCAGACCAAAGCCCCGCACCAATCAAGTGTGTCCGGGCTGGGAGCCCCTTTCCGCTCGGCAAGAGCTTTGCTGGAGATCCATTCATCCCGTCCGTAAACTCGTACACAAAAGCCGAAACTTTAACGCCTACTTCCCACTTTTCTCTGCGTGCCCGCTCAGACAAGTCCTTTCGTTGTACATCCAGAACCAAAGACTCTGGTCCTGAGGTTAGGCTAGGAAATGGCTCGGCTGCCAAAACGATCACTCGTTGATTGTCTAGCGGCGGATCAAATTCATGAGCAAAATACGCTCCTATTTTTTGAAAGTCAACCGTTCTCCAAAACGAAGGGTTGTATTGAAAACGGCGATTTCGATTCGTCGGGCGACCATTCGCGTTGATTGACTCGAATGGCATGACTAAAGCAAATCCACCACGACCAAATGTTCTCACGTGCCAATCCTTAAACTTCACGGCCCGAATCGCCTCCAACAACAAATCATAGGTTCCACCCTTCGTATTGAGCGGACTCTTAAACAGGGCGGGATTCACAAGGACATAAGTTGAAGTAAAGGCACCGGTAAGAAAATTATCCCCTCCGAGCAGTGGCATTCCCTCGTAAATGGGTGAAAAACGCTTCTTCCGAATCACATAGACGCCTTTCTCAATCGCATATTCGCCTCCCACTTGAGCAAGAACATTGTCGAGGACCATCGAATAGGGAACATTCTTCATGCTCAAGGTGACGTTGCCTTCAAGGTCAAGATCGACCCAATGCTTCACAAGAAGGTTCTTAAACAGATGTGAAAGCACTTCACGGACTTCAGCATTTTCTATCTCAATTGAAGCAATCTTGAGGTCACAAAGAAGATCATTTTTCCCCTGAGCCTGCGGTGAAGCATGATAAGGACTAAGTCCTTGCCCACTAAAAATCACTGCTGACAAAATGGCCGCAAATATCATTACTTTCTCCCTAATACTTTGGACGCCCAAACCGTATCGACGCTTTCGGCTGTTTTCTATTATATGTCCGTATTTTCGTGACAATCAAGAAATCTTCTTGCCGCTCAGCGCTTACCGAAAAAGTGGGGAAAGGCTGCCTCCGTAGCCCGCCGTGCGGCGACTCATAAGATCAATGTTGCTTGAATTAGCGAAAGCCTATGCTGTGGAGGCTCAATAACCTCCTCAAGCCAACGCCGCAACCGCCACTTACCACCGAAAGATGAGTTTCTTGATGCTGAAAGCGATCGGGTTCATCTCTGTTCCCGGCCCATTTTTCACCAAGACGCACGGCACGTCTTGGATTGGCTTAGTGATGCCCTTCGGCCAAAACCCACGGGTGAGTTTCGAGGTAAATGGACCCGAATTCACCGCAAAATCATGATGGTTGCAGACCACAACTTCTTCGGTGCCTTTCACGAAGCAGAACCACGGCTTCTTAGTTGTGTCTTCGGTAAAACCCTGCGGAATCAGCTCGGCCCTTGCCTTTGCCGCAAGGTCAGCCAGCGAATTGCCCCCGATGAAGTAATAAGCCCACTTGTTCTTATCTTCTTTCCACATCTCAACCGGGTGATTGGTCGTGACAAATCGGTACGACGGCTTTGTGGGGAGGCCAACTTGGAACGCAATCATTCCGATCATGAACGCCAGTAATCCAACCAGGACGATCATAATTTTGTTGGGCTGACGTTTCGCGGTTGAAACCATGCTCCAATCTTACTTGGGTTTCATCATTCCAACGCCACGAAATCCTCAAGGCGCAAGTCGATTTCTAACCAGAACCACATAGCCAAAAAATACTCTGAACCAACCCTGCCTCTCGCGGTTAAAGAGATATTGACTAAGATAGGAAAGGCGTCTCACCCCGGCATGCCAATCAATCACCTACTTTCCAACCAGTGGAACATCGCCTCGCAATCATTAGCCCGACTTGAATAAGTTCAAATATGGCAAATACCACGACCAGCCCCCAGACTTTGGTGCCGTAGAAATACCAAACAGCCCAAAGCAACCCGAGGGCTAGACAAACATGAACAGTGTCAATCACCAAATAGGCCAACCTTTCGCGCTTCATGGCTGCTTTTCACCAAAGGTCGGATGACTATGCTGGGCAATTTCGTGAAGAGCCTCGTAAAGCTCTCGATTCTTGTTTAACCGGCGATACGCCGCCGCCGCCTCTTTCGCTCGTCGTTGATGTCCCCTTGCCATATCGCTAATCGCCAGGTAGGCGGTCGTACGAAAATCCGAATCTTCTGTGGAGTTCTCTGCCACTGCTATTAGCATGGGGATGTCCTCCGCAATTGCCATTCCTTCATAGCAAGAATTAAATGCAAACCACCGAGTCTCGGTGTCCAGATCAGACTCGACGTAGGAAATCAAAAAAGTTCGAACTTTTGGCGAACAATAAAACCGAAGATGGGACAGGGCTAGCTGCTTCACCGCTAACGAATCATGGGCGCACAATTCCATCAGCACATCTTCGGGCTGATAGTTGGCTAGCTCAGGAAAGGGTAACTCAACCCGATCCGGATACCCACGAATGAATGAACGGAGGTCCTGTTCGGCCGGAAAGCATTCGGACAATCGATCAAGCATGTTTCTCATTCAATTCACCAAGTAAGGTCACCACTGCGGCAACCAGCATAGTCACCACGAACAACCACTTATTCTCGTCATGACTGAACCCGATCACGATTGCGACACAAATAAATGTGAACCCGACAAACCGGTTGGATCGGCTCTTAAAGAATTTTTTCAAAGTGAACCCAACTTCGCCATGCCGGAAGAGATGAACGCCTCCAAGAAAATGGCGAGCCTGAACGGCATTTCCATCACGGCTCCTTTTCTCCCCGGTTGTACACCGAAATCCAAAATGCCATAAACATGATGTACAGAACCCCCGGCACACTTCGCTGCAGGCTCGTTACCGTCGAATCAGAAATGGTCCCAAATTTTCCGAGCAGAAATGAAGTTGTGTCCGCGACAATAAGGAGTACGACAAAGCCAAGAAAGCCTAGCCCTAGGGTCCACTTCTGCTTTTTTGAGAGCTTCATTTCTTTGTGATTTTCCTATTCTTCCAAACCATCCCAATCAAGACCAGCGAACTGATCATGGAGTCCCAGTTCCGCCAGAAGACTTTCCGCTAGAGATGTACAGGGATGGAGCCATAATCCCTCCCGCATAGTGCATTATCTTCGGTCGCGCACTCGGGAACAGCGTATAGTACGCCTCGGTCCCGACTTCCACAACCTTATCTTTGGCAAGCTCTACGTTGCTCGGGGTAGTAGAAACCGCCGCGGTGGTGCTTGGCGCATGCCCACAACCAGCGACCGTCGCCGCAATCGCACCCGCCAGCGCCATCCGCGGAATCCAGCCATCCCGGGTTAGCACGCTTTGCTGGTCGTCAACCGTCAACCGAGCGCACACATGCCCGCCCGATGCAAACAACTTCTCAGCTTCAGCCGCGCTCATCTCGGCAACATTATTCACGCTCAGGTTGCATTTGGCGCAATGCCGACGCTGCTCATCCCCGGTCATCGCCTCCCAGTCTGCATCGCACGGCTCCACAATCCGCACCTGCCGCAACAACTCAAGCTTCGAAAAATCCATAAACGTGT
>JAYVHY010000132.1:0-2106 GCA_043770615.1 Armatimonadota bacterium
GACTTCTTCAGAATCAATTTGGAAAGCATTGTTGGAGAAAAACAGCTAGCCCTAGTGTGGCTAGTCACTCCGTCCCGAAACGAGATCTCCGTTACCCTCCGATGGGAGGGGTTAACTTGGTGTGGCACTGGAGACGCGAAGCGTCCAAACCGACCTATGCGTTGAACAAAAGTCCAAAAAAAGGACTGCCACAAAGGCAGTCTTTTTTGAGGTGACACTGGGCCTGTCCGCCAAAGCGAAGTGACGCTGGGAGAAACCAGTGGAAACTGTCACCGGTACAATGACTTTTCCTATGAGCGAGGAGTCAAGCCCAGATTCGAAAGTCCTCATTCGGACCGTCAAAGATGACGAAGAGAACACGGAAACTCTATGGGCAACTTCACTAGGCAATGATCTATATCGCCTTGAAAACTCGCCGTTCTTCGCCTACGACGTCTCGTGGAAAGACATTGTTCTTGCTCAGCCCGAAGGCGAGCATCACTATCCAACTTTCCAACGAGTGGTCGAAAAGTCAGGCAATCGAACCATTAGAGTCATCTTTGAGGAACCATTGAATGAAGGTGGGGTTGCGGGCCGGATCAACCAAGCATTGAATAGCCTGGGGCTAACTTACGAAGGAGCCAATGGTCGATACCTAAGTTACAACATCCCTCCGAATGTGAACCTCGACCAAGTCACATCGATACTGAATGGTCAGCCTTTCGAGTGGGAGTATGCAGATCCAAGTTACGAAACATTGAATGCACAACCCTATGCTGGACAAGTGGAAGTCAAAAGTCAAAAGAGCTGGTTGAAAAGACTCTTTAAGCAGTGAACAGTGGAGAAACTAACTATTGTCGTATTTTTGGAATTGCCTTATAATGAACCTATAGGTTAGTTATGCAGATCTTTAGAAGTTCAAAACCACCAAGAAACCGGGTGCCGATGAAAGCGACGAAGATGGGTGAGGTTGGAGTCTGGGTTGTGGGCCTTACGGTTGCATTTTTCATATTCTTTTCCCCCACATTTGCCTATAGCGGACCGTACCCTGAAGAAGCGACTGCTTACTTTGAATGGAAGGCGGTGACCCATGCCATGATAGCCATTATTGGTTGCGTGATTGGTGCCATTATGATTATTCGCGGCAGAACTCCGCGTTAGGGCCGGTTGTCACCCTGTAAATTATGTTGCTAGTTTCAGGGACTGTATTCTAGGCTAATTTAAACAACCCCTTCAGGGTTAATGAGTCGCGGCGTCGACGAGTCACTTTTGTGAACTGGGTTAAATTGTGTGTGGCCTGCGTACCCGACAATGTGCGAAGCTCCGAGGATACGCAGGAAAATCCTGCCTTAGGCTAGCCACATTTAAGGCGACCAGTCACTCGTGTGAGCAGGATTCTTTCCGGATGGCACGGGTAAGCAAACTTCCCGAATGCTATCCACCTAGGCCGCTTACCCGTGAAAGAACGATCGACGCTCCACCGATTCTACCCTTCGTCGTTCCCTACTCAACTGCCCGCTGGCTGAGAAGGCGTAGAATGGACTGAGAAGGTGCATGGTCATGAATGTTTCCGAAAAGCGAGACCCTTACTTAAAGGCATTGGCCTGTGGTTGGATCATGACCCTAACCCTATTCTGCCCACTGAGGGCTTGGGGACCGTTGCCAGCTTGGTTCGCCGTCCTGGTCATAGATTCGGTCGGATTCTATGCCGCAATTTCAATGGTTCGCTATACATGGAAATCAGTCTTTCGCTTGGTTCCAATCCTTTGGTTGATGGCATATTCCCTTTTCGGAATTTTCATAGGATTGGTGGAGGGCTACGCCAACTTAGGACCGATGAGTGAGCGCCGAATTGCCACCGAGCAAGCGATGATGGTCGATCAATACTTTAAATTGTTTGGGGGTGCAGCTCTGTTTCTCTCCGCAGCCATTCTTTGCTTTCGAGGATTCTTCGGGAGCAAGAGCTCAACTGCGTGAAGAGGCGAGGAGTAACACACTTCATGATCTGCCACGGGTCACTAGCGTGAGCAAGATTCTTTCCGGGTGGCACGGGTAAGCAAACTTCCAGAATACTGGCCACCTAGGCCGCTTACCCGTGAATCTTTGAGGTTCCGATCCCATATGGAA
>JAYVHY010000133.1:0-2098 GCA_043770615.1 Armatimonadota bacterium
CGCAACCACCAAACTCTCGAATGCCCCCCAACCAAGATGCCTCTCTGGCGAGAGAGGCCGGTGAGGTACGAACCGGGAGAGTCGAAACAAAAGTAGTTAACGCAACTCAACCAACGCCAGCGCCAAGTCCCCAATCAGATCATCCCCGTCTTCTAACCCACAGTACAGCCGGATAAACCAAGCGGCCGATTCATAGTCGCACGGCTGCAACTCATACGCAACCACCAAACTCTCGAATGCCCCCCATCCGATCCCACGTCCAAACAGCTTTAATCGATCGCAGAACGCCATCACTTTCGCCCGATCCTGGGTCACGGGTTCAAACGAGAAGATTCCCGACGAACCCGACATCGTTCTCAAAAAGACATCCCGTTGAGCATAAGACTCAAGCCCAACGTGATGAACCACCCGCACTTCCGGCTGCTTCTCCAACCAAGCGGCGACTTTATTCGCCGCCGCCTCATGTTGCTTCAATCGCAGACTTAATGTCCGAGAGCCTTGAGTGAAAAGCCATGCCTGAAACGGCGGTAACAGTCCCCCCATCATCGGAATTTCGTTCTTCGTCAGCGAATCAATATCGGCAAACGACCCAATAACCGCTCCACCCATTGCGTTCGCGTGCCCTCCGTAATACTTCGACAGCGACTGAATCACCATGTCAGCTCCGACAGCCAAGGGCTTCATATGGATCGGCGTATTATAAGTGCTATCGACAATTGTCTTAATTCCCTTCGAGCGTGCAAAAGCGCAAATCGCCGGAACATCCTGCAACCGGAACGTGTTCGACGTCGGCGATTCAAGATAAATCAACGTTGTATTGGGCAAGCAAGCATCCAAAACCGCTTGCGTATCCCGACCATCAACGATTGAGCACGCAACCCCAAACTTCGCAAGAAACTCAGTCAAAAATGACTTCGCAGGTCCGTATATTCCGTCAACCGAAACAATGTGATCGCCCGCTTTGACGCACGCCATCACCGCGAACGCGACCGCGGTCATCCCCGCCGCAAAAACCTTACAAGCCTCCCCACCCTCAAAGTGAGCTAACTTGCGTTCTAATAGATCGGTCGAAGGATTCCCAACCCGGCTGTAGTGATAAGGCGGTCCACCAGGATTGTTAAACAACGCCTCATGAAGCTCCTCCATCGTGTCAAACACAAAAGTCGTGTTCGAGTAGATCGGCGGAATCACCGCCCCAAGATGCTTCTCGTCTTCACCAAAGTGAGCGAGATCCGTATTAAATCCAAAAGCATCCGGGCTGGACATATAAGATCATTATGAAGGAACTGGCCTTAGGTCCATGTGAATTCGCGCCCAACCGGAGTGAAGTAACATAGAAGCAATCGATTTCAAGGGCCAATTAATCAATGATCACTCTTCTCCTTACCGCTCAACTCTCTTCTGGTCTTCCCTTCCTTAGCCCCGTCTTCGGAAGCCACATGGTGCTCCAACGCGACAAGGAAAACTCAATTTGGGGTTGGTCCCAGCCAGGAGAGAAAGTCACGGTTCAAATCTTGAAAACCAAGGAGACCGCGACAACTGACGCAACCGGCAAATGGATGGTCAAAATTCGACCACCCCGCACCGGTGGACCGTACAAAATGACCGTTTCCGGTTCTCAAACTGTTGAACTCGAAGACATCCTTGTTGGTGACGTCTGGGTCTGCTCGGGGCAGTCCAATATGGAAATGGGAGTCGCAATGGCAAAGGACGCTCAACGCGAAATCCGATCGGCGAACTTCCCCAAGATTCGCCTCTTTTCGGTTCCAAAAGTCCCCTCAATCTCACCACTATCCTTTGTGAAAGGTGAATGGGCACAATGCACCCCCGAAAGCATCGCGAAAGGCGGGTGGGGCGGATTTAGCGCAGTCGGATACTACTTTGGAAGAGAGCTCCATCGCGAACTCAATGTGCCAATCGGCTTGATTCACACCAGTTGGGGCGGAACCCCCGCCGAAGCCTGGACAAGCAATAAGGGTCTTGATCCGTTCCGAGAGTTTCGTAAGCAAACCGACGCAGTTGAGGCAATGGCCAAACCGGGTGCCCTCAGCACCGCAGACATGGTCGAGAAGTGGGTTAAAGACAACGGTGAAGACCT
>JAYVHY010000134.1:0-2093 GCA_043770615.1 Armatimonadota bacterium
ATAAACCGAAGCGACCAGCGTCAAGCAAACCCCACTCACCGCAATTGACTCACCGAGCTCAATTCGATCGAGATTTAAGTCACCGGCGTCGACAACAAGGGTCCCTGCTTCGAAAGATCGAACCGTTCCAACTGCTTGAATGATGCCCGTAAACATAGTGAGGCATTAGTAAACCCTGCAACGCTTCCGCTAATTCAGCGTAAAATTCAATCAGAGCCAATGCTATTCGGAAACAAGGGTGAGCAATACCCGCACCTCGTCGCCTACCTAAGGGAGACCGAGCGCCTAGATTTATTCAAAGATTTCCATCAAAGATGGGGGCGTATTATTGCCGTTGCCGCCGGTGGACCGTTCCTGTTTGGACTCATTTTCCACGCCGCAATTTCAATTCCTCTGACGTTGTTTGTATCCGCAATGTGCGGAGCCGCGGCTATCTATGCCATGCGCATCAAAAAAGCCGAACTCTTTACCCCGGAAATTGAATCCCGACTCGAAGCCCATCGCCTCTTTGGTGCATTGCGCAAAATGCTCACGCTCAATCGGCTTCATCGCGATCTCAGCGAAGCTACTTTGACCCTCCTGAACGAGATTGCTCGAACTCGGATGGAAACGAAACAGCTGCTAGAATCTGCTTACTGGCGTCAACCGACTCTTCCCGATACATACTGCCAACTCCGTGATCAAGCGATTACCGCCACAGACCAGGCGATGATGGATGCAGTCCTCCAATTCCGAGCAACCATTCCCACTGAAATTCAAAGCCGCAAACCAGGCGACTACGTCAATGAAGCACTCGAAACATTCCTAAAAGTTCAAAGAAGTCATGTGCCGGGTGGTGACATTGGGTTCGATGCCGCGTTTAAGATTGCCGACAAGCTTCAGCAAATGCGCACGGAACTCGAGCAAATGACGGTTAAGGGCGAAAGCGAAGTGATGTTCACTCCGGCAGACATTCCGGGTGGAATGCTCGACATAACCATGTCAGAAATCAGAACCATTCGCCAAGCCGAAGAAGAACTTAGACAAGGTCTTTGACGGAATTAAGGCACCACTGCCCATCAACAGGATCGCGAATCACACCGGTCAAGACTAGGCATGTATCTGCTCCAGCAGCCACACCACACGCAATATCCGTATCCATCCGGTCCCCTACCATCAGCGTATCTGACGGATCAATTCCAAGTTGCAGCAATGGATCAATCAAAATTGTTGGCTCAGGCTTTCCAACTACGATCGCTTTGATGCCACTACAAGTTTCGATCGCCGCCACTATCGCCCCCGATCCCGGATTAAACTTCCCATTCTCAACCGGATATGTTAGATCGGTATTGCAGGCAACATAGTTCTCTGTTCGAATGGCGACTTGCATCGCCGCATCCAATAAATTATATGAAAGAGCATCTCGACATATTCCGGAAACAACCGCTTCTGCCCCATCGACAGTGAGGTTCAAACGACCGCTGTCATCAGAATTGACTACTTCGATGTTTTGCTCCCTCAGCGTCCCTACTAGTCCAGGCTCACCGACGACGAATACTCTGTTCAATCCATAGGCCAAGCAATAGTGGGCGGCAACGAGCCCGCTGGTAACGATCTGATTTTCGCTTGTCGAGAACCCAAATTTAGCTAATTTGTCGCAATATTCCCGTCTCATCATGCCCGAATTATTGGTGACATAGAGAATCCTGGCTCCCCTAGATTCCAACCTTTCCACTGCTTCCTTAGCTCCCGGAACAACTTCATTTCCGCGATATAGAGTGCCATCAAGGTCAAACGCATAGCAAGAATAGAAACGCACAGCCAAGTTTATCCGTAGTAACTTTCAACATATTCTGAAATTTCTACAATTTCAGGACAATGTGCGGTATAAATAGAAAGGAAAGGGTTGAAAACAAGCAACAGATTCCGGTGTGGGAGACTCAAGATACTGAGAAAGGGGTTGCCGTACATGGACTGTTTTCGCGCATCGCGAAGGACTATGATGTTGCTAACCGTATCCTCAGCTTTAATCGCGATAAGCAGTGGCGAGAACTCGCGGTGGCGAAGCTAAACCTCAGCCCCAATGAGTCTGTTCTCGATCTATGTTGCGGTAC
>JAYVHY010000135.1:0-4608 GCA_043770615.1 Armatimonadota bacterium
GCGCCCGAAGTAGTCAAGGAAGCCAACACCTTCGTCGCGGTTTCGCCCCACAAAATCGACGCAACCCGACCATGATGAAGCACTTCGACCTCACCATTCGACCTCAAACTCAACGTAAACCCTATGGGATTATTCCCGGGTTTCTCGACTGGCTCATCCATTAACCGATTTTTTTTTACCGGCACCAGTTTCGGCGGCTCGACCTATTCCGTCCCGGCCAACATCCACTCCGAACCGATTGGTTCCATGCTTTCAATGATCTCCTGGACTCGCTCTTCAACAAATTTGTTCTTGTAGGGAGTTCGCTTTTCGCCGGCGTCGAACCTTCGCGCTTGCTCTATCCGCGCGTCCTTCGAGGGATATCCAAACGCTTTCTGGTCAATCTTGGACCCGTGCGAGATCATCTCCAACGCTTCTATCGCACCAGTGGATCCGCCACAAGCGAACATCGCAACATAGTCACACGCCAGTTCCATTTCCGGCCCCATGGAAGTCATAGCATTGGGGTATCTCCACGACATATAAAACATGAATGCAACGGTAGGAAGCACAAAGAAAAAGTAGAAAGTCCATTCGACCTTCAATCGCAAACTAATTAGAGTTATGATTAAGCAGCAAAGGCCCAAGATGATCATCCACTTTGGCGCAGTCTCCGCCTTGGAGTCGAAAAACCGTTTATGGGCTAGTTCATGACCCATGATAAAGTCAACGCCTGATGCCCCAAGTCCTTTCAACGCTCCTGACGAAATGAAGACCTCGTTTTTCAGCAGTCCTCCCGAAACTTTAGCCTTGTTTCCAACAATAAGCTTTAGTCCCGACAGTTTCAGTCGACTGCAAAGTAATTGAAATCGAGAATGGATTTCAGCATCTATAGGTTCCTCGATTCCTCCTCCTCGCAGTTGAAATTTGAAAAAAAGTCCGATGAGCCAAAACATAAAACACATTCCGGTCATCGTCATCCCTTCTCGCAGTTTCATGCCGGTCGCCAGATGAACGACGTAAGCAATGACATCGATAGCGAATCCGAAAAGCAATACTACAAAGCTATAAACAATCAACCCAGTCTCATTGTAAACTCGCCAACTTTCGAATTCACCTTCTTGCTTGTAAAAGATCGCCTCAACTTCTCCAAATTGAGCTGATTTCTATTCTTTGATGCAAAATCAGCCCTCTTCGTTCGTCCTAACAACTGGAATTTACGAATATGAAACGTACCTTTATTTTTTGTGGGGCAATTGTCTTGTTCGCCATTGCCGGAGCTCAGCTCGGCACTCGACCATCCAACCTCTTGATTCAGGATCAAGAGTTCCGACCGAAATCTGGAGTTCGTTACAAGATGCCAACCCTCTCCGAACTAACTGCCGAATTCGACGAACTCAAAAAGCAAGCCGACGCCGACCACAAGCGCATCGCCAAGCTCGAAGCGATCAACGCAACCCAAGCTGACCTCCTCAGAAAGTCTCAAGAAGCCTTGGATCGGCTGTCTCCAACTCTCAAAGGTCTAACTGCCCTCGAGGAGAAGTTCAAAAAACACACCCACACCTTGAACCTCGCTCGCGTCGAACCAGGACAAGTCAGCGCCGGGACTAAATTCCGCCAAGACATAGTCACCATCGATCCGAGCTCAAACTATACGTGGAAGGAAACCAACCCGCCGAAACAGTAAACTCATACTCAGCCCAATGCAGTTTTTGCTTCGACCCGCAACCATAGACGACGCCGTTGGACTAGCGACAGTGCAAGTAACCACTTGGCACAAAACCTACCGAGGCATCATCGACCAAGGGTTTCTCGATAATTTTCAAGTTGAGGGTGCTTCGGTCAAACAACGGGAGAGAATCGAAACTGACAATGCGTACCGAATGGTCGCAACGGTCGAAGGTCAAGTCGTCGGCTACGCCGTTTCAAACAAAATTGATTCCAAAACCGATACCGAGCCATTTCCCGGTGACTGGTTCCTCTATTCCCTTCATGTCCTACCTAAGTTTCAGGGAATGGGAATCGGAAAGGCACTGATCAACAACACCAAAGACGAAGGCAAGCAACGCGGGTTTACCCGTCTTGTCTTTGGTGTCTTTACCAAAAACGAGCCGTCAAAAGCTTTCTATCGGAAAGTTGGAGCCCAATTCATCGAAGAGCTCCCGTTTGAACTTGATGGACAAAACTATCCAACCGAATATTGCTTCATTCCGATCGAGTAACTAAGTGGCATTTTCTGGGACTAATAACTCCCACGCTTCTTTGGTCGCTTCGCGCCGTCTCAGCGATCCCTCTTGAAAAAAGGGATATCTCGTTTAGCAACAATTGACAAATCGGCAATATATTACTTAAGCTTTGGGTTCCATGGCGAGGAAGAAAAAGAAGTTGGCAAGGCACCTCCGTAACAATATGACCTTGCCAGAAGTATTGCTATGGAATCAGCTAAAGAGTGGTCAGATTGGATTTGACTTTAATCGACAATTCTGCCTCGGCCCCTACATCGCCGATTTCTACTGCCGAAAAATTCGACTCGTTGTCGAGGTTGATGGACAAATTCACCAAGTAAGAGACACCGCGGACGGAATCCGCGATGCATGGATGGAGGCAAATGGCTTATACGTCCTTCGAGTTCCGGCTCAGTCAGTTCTGAAAAAACCTTATTCGGTTGGTCAATCAATCAGAAGCCAAATACTTCAATTTCCAACATCGGATTCGGCAAAAGCCGAATAAATCTAACTAGGGAGCCAGGATTCAAATCAATGAATTGGCTTTGAGTTTCCAGGGCGAGATGTCCCTTTTTGAAAAGAGGGACCGGTGAGCCTGAACCATTGAAATTCAATAGCCTCCATTCAGGCGAACCGAGGGAGTAGATTCCCTAAAAATGTCTTCCGTGCTCCTGTAAAATTCACTCCTCAATAAACTTCTTCAGTGCGTCCAACTTCCTATCCCACGCCTTCGCCCTAGCCGAAAGCCAACCCGCCGCATCGCCCAAAACTTCCAACCTCAATTCCCGCATTATCTGCCTACCGTTAACCGTGCTCGACACTAATCCGACGTTCTCCAGCACTACCAGGTGCTTGGTTGCGGCTTGGCGAGTCATGCCTAGCCCTTCAACCAAATGCATCGTTGTCATCGGACCATGTTCACCCAACCGTTCGACCATGGTCAAGCGAGCTGGGTCGCCCAACGCCTGATAGATCTCATGCTTAAGCGAGCTCATAGACCTGCCAAAACCGTCGCCTTAATCGTGTCCATGCACCAAGTCCAACCGCCCTTATTCAGTCCAAGTGCAGTCAAGCGACGTCCTTCAGGAATGTTCGCAAAGCCGCTTTCCTTCACCACCAACTGAACACCAGCATCTGTTTCTTTCAGCGTAAACTTGACCGTCGTTAACTGGTCTTCCGGGTACTTGTCCCAAGTACAACCTTCGGTTTCACCCGGATGCCATTTCCAGGATAGAGTATTCGGTTCGTCCCGCTCGATAACTTGAATAGGTCCACTACAGCCCTTCTTAAAGTGAAACATGGTCATCGAGCCCAGACTGAGATCGCCATCTATTGCTTGGAGAAACCAACTCTTGAGTCCTTCCACCGTTGCGATTGCATCCCAAACCTTTTGGATCGGTGCCTGAATGTATCGCTCACGATAGATGTCAAACGCGGGTGCAGGCTGCCGCTCGTCATTCTCGACAAGCCCAACAATCTTCGGTAATTCTGAGTCCCATCCGCCAGAATTCGCCTCAAGCGCACTGGCACGTCGAGATTCTGGCAAGTTCGAAAACCCACTCTCAACCATCGTCAACTTAGTTCCGTCGCCCAACGCTTCAAGGGTAAACCTAACCGTCGTCAACTCAGAGATCGGATACTTATCAATTGGACAATCCTCACCCGGGTGCCACTGATAAGCAAATTCTGTCTTAGGGTTAACCGTAGAAACCAATGCAAAGCACTCACCATAAGGTCCAAAATCCAGAGTCAGCGTCTCCCCTTCCTCAAACTTCCCTATTACGCCATAGCTGAACCAGCCGGTCCAGCCCTCATGGGTCGTCAGTGCGTCCCAAACTTTGTCGATCGATGCTCTTAGCATCATTTCACTTCGAATTTCGTTGTCTGTTATTGTAGCCATATATGCAACCTATTAGATGCATTATACGAGACACAACCAATTTACGCAACTAATCTGTTGCATATTTGTGAAAATATCGTGAGATCTCGGCTCTCAGAATCAACTCGTCACTTATCGAGGTCACATTAAAGAGGAGCAAGAAAAGGGCGAACTGGCGAGGGAGTCCCCAGATTCCTATCGGTCCGTGCCAAAAGCTTAAAATTGACGTGGCAGGGTTATGAAGCGGCATCTCGAAGGGTTGCGGGGCGAAACAATTATCGCACGCAGTGAGGTGACAAAGGACACCACAATATGGGCAAAACCATGGTCCTCTCGTATTAACCACCGGCAATTCTGCCATGGTTCATATTACGCCATCAACCATGGCACCGTGTTCTTTAAATTTACATAAGGATTGTTGCTTCCCCGCTGACAGCTAACTAGTGCCCAGGTTGAGCTCCCTTCCTCGCCTTTTCGGGAGGAAGGGTTGGGGATGGAGGGGAAAATCGAACCAGGTCCTTTCCA
>JAYVHY010000136.1:0-2093 GCA_043770615.1 Armatimonadota bacterium
ACTATTCTTCGTTCTACTTAAAACCATTGTTCCATCTGAACATGCTTAGACTCTCAACTTCGTAGCGGTCGGCTAAGCATGCCACGAAAGGGCCCGCCGTAGTGTTGGGCCTCGGCGCGGTTGCTCTCGTTAGACGTCGCCGTAAGTGAGCTTGGACCAGCGCGGTATGCAACGTTGAAGTTGCTGCCGCAATGGCGATACTATTCTGGTGTGTCCCAGGTAACCCCGTGGCCGTATGCTGGGCACATTCCTTGACCGGAAACACAATTCGGGAATGGGATTCCAAAGACAAACCCATTTCCGAATTGTGAAAAATAGGTGGCTGCCGCTGTAGGACTCGAACTTACGACCAGCTGATTAACAGTGCCCTAGCGTCCGATCCGTAACCATTCATAACGGTTCGCTTTGAACCTGTAATAGTCCATAGACGTTCCATTTTCGACGTAATCAAACAATTCAGACCGCGTTGGTTGGTTTCACTTTTGGTTTCAAATCAAACTGTTATGGGCCGCTTCTTTGGCCACTTGCGAGGCATAGTCAATGATTGAAGCGGTAAAGTTGGTGTGTTGGAATCGTTATGGTCAAACCTAGCCGAAATTCTGTAGTTGCAGTTGTATGGGTCATATTCTTGGCGATAGTGATTGGGTGCGGAGGGGGAGGTCCTGGAGTGACTACAACCTCTACGACAAGCACGACGGCTACGACAAGCACAACGGCTACGACAAGCACAACGGCTACGACAAGCACAACGGCTACGACAAGCACGACCTCTACGACAAGCACGACGGCTACGACCAGCACGACGGCTACGACCAGCACAACCTCTACGACCAGCACGACGGCTACGACAGGCTCAAGCGATGCAATCATTTTCGTAACCCCTCGAGACGCAGATTTCGAGATTTACTCGATGAATGTCGATGGTTCGAATCAAGTGAATCTGACGAACCATCCAAACCATGACAATTTCCCTTCCTATTCTCATGCGGCAAACAAGATTGCTTTCAGTTGTGATAGGGACGGTGCCGCAGTCGGAAACAGTCAACAAACTGAAATTTATGTCATGAATCCAGATGGCACGGGGCAAACGAGAATAACGAACTCTCCGGCATTTAAGGGCTATTCTAGCTGGTCGCCGGATGGAACGAAGATCGCTTACGCGAGCTCTGAGTTTGGGGGCTTGGAAGTGATGGTCATGAATGCAGACGGAACGGGCCAGACGAGGCTAACCAACAATGGTTTTAGCTACCAACCGTCATGGTCACCCGACGGCATGAAAATCGTATTCGCGGAAGTGGTGAACTTTAAGATTCAAGTATTCATCATGGATGCCAATGGGCAGAATCAAGTGAATCTTACTAATTCAACCGATGGTCACGGATTTCCGATGTTTTCTCCCGATGGAACCAAAATCCTATTCTCAAGCAACCGAGACGGCGTGACCGACTGGAATGTTTTCGTCATGAATCCTGACGGTTCGGGAGTTGTAAGACTCACCACCGATCCAGCCAACGATCAAGGCGGGGTCTGGTCTCATGACGGTTCGAAGATCGCCTTTGTCGCGCGACGAGACGGCAACGACCAGATTTACATCATGAATGCCGACGGGACTGGGCAAACAAGGTTGACCAATAATTTGTTCTCAGACGGTTTGATCACTTGGAAGTGGTAGGCATCCTCACGCAATTAAAACCAAGGTTCCTTTTTAACCACGGCTTAAAAAATGCCTCGTAAAACGAACAACCCTGAAAACCGAAAAACGGCACGGGCGATGTAGGTAGAACCCGGCAGGAAGAGCGTCAGATACCCGTCCCAATGACCGCCCGGATGCTATCCTGTCTGCAGTATAGGCAAGACGTTCAAGGAGCTTCGCGACTTCATCACAAAGTCGATGAGGATGTCCCAGGTCTATCAGCTTGTGATGCTAAGGTGTCTTGCGGAGGGTGGCGGCAAGGCGTCTAAGCGGGAGATAGCCTCGTCCACGCAGTGGCTCGTCACAAAATAGCCCCGCCCACGAAAGTGGCTCGCCCCAGCTTACGCTAATGACTCGTCGAGGTCTCGTATAACTATTCTTCGTTCTACTTAAAACCATT
>JAYVHY010000137.1:0-10725 GCA_043770615.1 Armatimonadota bacterium
GGGAACTTCGTTCCTCTACCTCACCAAACCATGCAAAACTGGAAATGTGGACGTTCGCCGAACGATGAGGTTTGTGCTGCTGACCCTCTTTGCGGTCGGTTGTCTGAGTTGTTCGCGTCCGACATCCACGAAAATCTCGCTGCGAATCGCTACATGGTCGGGGGCGGGGGAGGACAACGAATACTATCGCTTGGTCCAGCAGATCTATCGCGACTTCGAAGCCGAGAACCCCGATATTCAGATTCAAGTTGAGAATATGCCGAGTGACTATGTTGCCAAGATGATGCTCAGCCATATCGCTGAGGTGACGCCTGATGTTGTGGTTTTAGATGCGGCAAGTTCGGCGTTGTTTATGAAGAATGGGGTGTTACAGGATATTTCTGGTTTTCTTGCCGCCGACAAGGACCTGAAACGCGACCAGTTTTTTGAGAACACTTTGTTGGCGGGCACCTACCAAAATAAGCTGATGTCGATTCCGGTGGATTTCACTCCGATGGTGATGTACTACAACAAGGATCTGTTTGATGAGGCGAAGGTGCCGTATCCTGTGAATGGGTGGAGCTTTCAGGAATTTGAGGCTACCGCGGCAAAGTTGACGGCGGGTCTTGCCACAAAACACAAGAAAGGATTTGTGCTTTCGACTTGGATGCCGGGTTGGGTAATGTGGCTTTGGAATAATGGCGGAAACGTGCTCGATCCGTCCGGAACTAAGGCAAGTGGAACATTGGATTCGGCGGCTAACGCGGAGACGATTTCGTTTTTGAAAGGTTTGGTTGACAAGGGCTATGCTCCTAAACTAGGTGAAGTTGCAGCTAGCGGAGTGGACCCTTTTGCCAATGGAGACGTGGCGATGAACGTGAGCGGGCACTGGTCCATCACAGGCTATAAAAGCGCAAAAGGGATTAACTGGAAACGACTTGGGATTGTTTCGATGCCAACCAAACTGAAGTCACCGGTGACGGTTTACTATTCTTCGGGATTGGGCATTGGCAACGGATGCAAGAATCCGGAGGCAGCCTGGCGGTTTATCAAGCACTTTTGTAGTTACAAGAACCAGCTTCGCTATAATTCTTCGGGAATTGCAATTTGCGCCCGAAAGGACGTTGCCCAGGAGCGGGCTAGCGAAGCCATTGAAAACGATTTCGTTCAACTGGTGCCAGGCGCAAGACCCCCGACAGGAACCCAAGTCGAAGGTTACGCTTTCGTAGAACAGCAAGGTAAATCCATGCTGGAGATCGTGTTGAATGGTCGCAAAAAGCCAGCGGATGCCTTGCGAGAAATGGCAATCCGGATCGATCGGGAGTTTGCCAAGTGAGCCTTAGCAAACGAGAGAATCGGAATGGGTGGCTGTTCGTGGCTCCGGCAACCCTGCACTTGCTCTTGTTCGCGATTTTGCCGATTGGCTTTACTCTGTATCTGAGCTTATTCCGATGGAAGTTGTATCAACCAGCAAAGACCTTTGTTGGACTTAAGAATTATCTCTATTCTTTTCAAGATCCAGCGTTTTTGAACGCATTGTCAAACTCGTTGAAGTATGCGATTGTTGCCGTTCCAAGTGGGGTTGTAGTAGCGCTGGCAATTGCGATTCTGCTCAACCAAAAAATGCGTTTGAGTTCGTTCTTTCGAACCATTTATTACCTTCCGGCGATATCGAGTGGCGTCGCGATCTCGATGATTTGGATCTACATTTTCTTGCCCGAAACCGGGTTGCTGAATTCGATGCTTTTGGCGGTTGGATTTACGAGCGTGGACTTTCTGGGTAAATCGGAGACGGCACTGTGGTCGCTGGCGTTTATGTCGATATGGATTGGTTTGGGTCCTAAAGTTATTCTTTTCCTCGCGGGACTGATCGGGGTTCCGCAGACGCTTTATGAAGCGGCGACGCTTGATGGTGCTAACGGGTGGCAGTCCTTTCGGCAGATCACTTTGCCGATGTTAGTGCCGACATCTTTGTTCGTGGTGGTCACTTCGACCATCTCGGCAATCCAAGTTTTTACTCCGGTTTACATGATGACCAAAGGTGGTCCAGAGGACTCGACCGATGTGGTTGGCTTTCATATTTATAACGAGGCTTGGACGTCGTTTAACACCGGGCTGGCTTCGGCAAAGTCGTTCATTTTGTTTATCCTGATTGCAGGAGTGGCTTTGGTGCAGTTTCGGATGTCTCGGAAGCAGTTGGAGGGACGGGAATAGTGCGAGAGCGAGTTGGAGGTTTGAAGTTAGGGGTTAGAAGTTGGGTGAAAGAGTCGGACTTCGCACAATTTTCAAGTTTAACAGGCGGTTGTAACAACCGGGCTCGCTCAACGAGGCTCTCAAATTCAAAGATCAGGACGAGCGACCTCGGACTATTGACTGATTCGATCTTTCTCGGGGTCTCCATTTCATTTTCGCTAGGGCTCAATAAAATGGCGACCACCTGGCTACCTTCCGTGACCACTCCGTGGTCGGTGTGTCGATGGCTTGAAGCAGTGAATGCAGGGCCAACAAAGTTTGTTGGATTCGGAATTTGGAAAAAACGACAGGATCTTAGGCTGGTAATTTGGGTCAAAGGTTTCAGAATTCGGCATTCAGCGAGGTTGACGGCTGTATGAAGCGCGTCGTTTCGGCAATATGTCTTTGGGCGTTGGCATTGTTCCTGGTTGCGCCGTTTGTGTGGATGGTTTTGATTTCTCTCCATGGCCCAAAGGAACCGATTCCACCTTTACTAGAGACAATTCCGGAGACATGGCACTTCGAAAACTACTCGTGGGTTTTGTTTAATCCGTCGTTGCCGGTTGCACGATTCTTTTGGAACTCGGTGTTTGTAACCCTTACTGTTGTCGTTTTGCAGCTCTTTGTGACTTCATTGGCGGCGTACGCATTTGCTCGACTTCGCTTTCACGGTCGTGAACCTTTGTTTGCAATATTCTTAGGTTCGATGATGTTCGCTGGGAGCGTGCTTCAGATTCCGGTCTATCTCATGATCAAGGGGTTTGGGTGGCTGGATACTTATCAGGCTCTGATCGTTCCGGCATTAAGTTCGTCGTTTAATGTGTTTTTGTTGCGTCAATTCATGCTTTCGATCCCTCGTGAACTAGACGAGGCGGCTAAGTTGGATGGGGCAACGGAGTTTCAGATCTACTCACGAGTTGTTGTTCCACTCAGTAAGGCTGCCTTGGCGACGGCCGGGGCTTTTACGTTCTTTGGGGTTTGGACGGACTTCTTCGGACCATTGATCTATACCAACTCGACTTCGATGCGGACGCTCGAGGTTGGTTTGAGCGTGTTTAAAAATTCGTACGGAGCTACGGCTTGGCCGCTCCAGATGACAGCGGCGGTAATCGTCATGGTTCCACTAATCATGGTGTTCTTGTTCTCGCAGCGGTTCTTTATCAAGGGCGTTTTGTTGGGATCGAACAAATAGGCAAGCACTCTGGAATAACATTTTGTATTATTATACGTAGACATTTTGAATTGATCTGTCACAATATACTCATACATGAAAATTCATACTCTAACTATGCGTCGAAAAGCGCTCGACGATCAATTAGGTCATGCGCAAGATATTGTGTCGCCACCGGTCGGTGGATGGATTCGTGCTATTCGAGAGTCACTGGGGATGACTTTGGAGTCATTTGGACAACGGCTAGGTGTGACACGAGCAACGGCTCACCAGATTGAACGAGCCGAAGTGAATGAGTCGGTAACGATCAAACGCCTTCGAGCGGCGGCGGATGCGCTTGGATGCGATTTGTCGATACAGCTTTTACCCAGACAGTCCCTCAATTCGACGGTAAGAGAGCGAGCCTATGAGATCGCGAAGGCGGATATTGACTATGTCAACCACTCGATGATGCTTGAGGGGCAAGCGATTTACGATCAGGAACGCCACGAAATGATCGAGGAGTTGGCTCAGGAAATCGTTGACCGAAACGAGAGGCGGTTGTGGACTTCCGAATAGATGCTGGCAATACTCCCCTTGATCCGACCGAAGCAGAAGGATTGATCATTAAAGTTGGTACTCAAGGGGAGCTCAATTTGGTCGAAACAAGAAATATTATTTCGGCAATTGTTTGGGCAAGATCAAATAAGCAAGTCCAAGCAAAGCTCCTTGATCAAGCTACTTTAAAGCTCATCCATCAACAAATGTTCGGGAAAGTGTGGAGTTGGGCTGGACGATATCGGTTGACTCAAAAGTCAATCGGAATTGAGGCTTTCCGGATCAGTACGGAAATGAAGAACTTAACTGAAAATACCATTACTTGGATTGAATCGGGAACCTATTCGTCTTTAGAGATCGCCACTCGATTTCATCATCGACTCGTTCAAATTCATCCGTTTCCTAATGGTAACGGTCGCCATGCTCGATTTGTCACAGATTTGCTTTGCCATCAACTAAAAATTCAGCCCTTTACTTGGGGAGCCAATCTGAACGAAGATTGGACAGAAGTTCGCAGGAGATACATTGCTGCTCTTCAGAGTGCTGACCATCATGACTTTGGAGACTTACTTTCCTTTGTTCGCGCCTAGCGACGCAACTTCTTAGGAGTAGAGCCAGAAGAATCATGTCAATTTGAGCCCAGATTTAGCCGCCGAATTAGAACATCTCAACACTCGCATAGATGCCATTATTGACTGGGTAGCAACCTACGCCCTGACGTTCAAGATGCTCTGGTCAGTAAGAGCTACTCGCCGGATAACGCCATGCCATTCCAGATGACAGCGGCGGTAATCGTCATGGTTCCGCTGATCGTGGTGTTCTTGTTCTCGCAACGGTTCTTTATTAAAGGCGTTTTGTTGGGCTCGAATAAGTAGCCCTTAAACCTCTAGCTTGATTTCGTAAGGGCGACTTTGGCGCCCAAGACTAAGAAGACAACGCCTGACACTCGATCAAGTGCTCGCTGAAACTTGGGCTTTCGGATGACTGATGCTAGAGAGTTAACAAGGAAGATAATGGCACCCAACCAAACAAAACTGAATAGGTAGTGCAGGGCGATTAGAAAGTAAGTCTTTGCGATCACCGGGTCGGATGTCCGAATGAACTGAGGCAAGAAAGCTATATAAAAGAGTGCAACTTTCGGGTTGAGAACGTTCGTGATGAACCCCTCGGCAAACGGACCGAACCGAGGAGGCTTCCTTTCTGAAGAGATTTCGACGGTTTCGTCTGCCGATTTTTTGAAGCTGTTTAGTATGCTCTTGATTCCGAGCCAGGCAAGGTAAAGACCGCCTAAGAGCTTTACGACATTGTAAGCATCACTTGACCTGAGAAGAATCGCGGACAGTCCCACTGCGGCAGCGCTGGCGTGGATAAAGCCTCCAACGAGAATGCCAAATAGGGTTTGAAAACCTCCTTTTCTGCCCAATTTACTGGTGTTCTTGATCGTCAGTAACGTATCGGCCCCGGGAGTTACCGTGACAATTACGGCGATGCTCGCAAAGGTTAACGTTGTTGCGTCGACGAGGGGCATTCACAAATGTTACTTCTCCTTGGCAACAAAGTGTTTGCAAACTAGTACGTCATGATGTCGTAGAATCTAGAATTAACTATGAGCCCAGACTTAGCCGCCGAATTCGAACATCTTAACAGTCGCGTAGATGCCATGATTGACCGGGTGGCAACCTATGCCCCTGACGTTCAAGATGCTCCGGTCGGCAAGAGCTACTCGCCCTTGAGGGCGATTGAACATATGTATTTGGTAGACAAAGACTATGTGAAACTTGTTGAAGGTTTTGACAAAGCAAAGTTTGCCGGAAAAGGCGGAAAACCAACGTTCTTTTATCGATTTATCCTTAGGGGAATGGCGAAGCCGGCTAGTTTTGCAGCACCGACCCTCAAGAAGTTCTCGCCGGATAACGCCATGCCACTCGAAGATTCCGCCAAGAAGTGGCGAGAAGCAAGAGCCAAACTGATTGCTCACATGGCGAACTTTGGTGACGACGAGGGCGCAATAAAGCACGCACTTTTTGGTTTGATGAGTCCGAGAGACTTTTTCATCATTTTGGAAAAGCATCAGGACTATCATGACGTTCGATTGCCGAAGTAGTCTGCCATTCGCAGTTTGAAACTTCCAAAGTTCAGGTCCTCTAATTATTCGGTTAAAAGAAGCGGCTGTAACAGCCGGGGTCGCTGCGAGGGTTGACTTTGGTTCCAAATTGGGCTTGAGCGACCTTGGAAAGGACAGTTTCGATTGCCTTACGCAGGCCTCCAGGATTTGCTTGGGACTTCGTCCAGTCGCAAATCCTTTCAACCCGGGCTGATCTACAATCGACCCTTTGGGCCTCCGGAAGTTCTCGATACTTCAGAGTGTGTTTGTTCAACCGACAGGAGTTTCTTAAGAGGCAACTTGGGCGGAAATTCGCTGAATTTCATCCGAATCTAACATGTGGTTTGACTCGAACAGGGATGAGGGAGAGGAACTCGAGTTGGAAAAGTGTTGGCAATTACGAACCTGTCCCGTATCGGTTTCGAACTAAAATAGGGTTATGTTCTTAGCCGCGCTTCTTGCAGGTCACCTTGTATCGTCTCAGGGAAGTTTTACGATAACTCGCCCTTTGAAGCCGGGACAAGAATTACTTGTTCCCACCAAGGAAGATTTCTCCCAGCCAGCCATGGAGATCAAAGGAAACAACAAAGTCGTCGACATGAAGGGCGTCATCTTGCGGGGGAGCGATGCAAACGTCGAGCCGGACCAGCGAAAGGGGCTTGGGATTCGAGTCTCGGGGAACAACATTACAATCAAGAACCTGAATGTTCACGGCTATAAGGTAGCCCTGATTGCCGAGAATTGCAAGAACTTAAAATTGATTGATTGCGACCTCAGCTACAACTGGAAACAGCACTTGGCGTCAACTCTGGAAAAGGAGGACTTGAGCGACTGGATGAGCTTTCATCAGAACGAGAAAGACGAATGGATGCAGTACGGCGCAGGGGCTTATTTTAAGAACGTCAATGGCTTTGAAGTCAAGAACGTGAGGATCCTCGGTGGACAATGTGGCTTGATGCTGATGAACTCCAACAACGGCTTGGTGTGGAATAACAACTTCTCCTTTTTAAGTGCGATTGGGGTTGGAATGTACCGCAGTAGCAACAACCGGATCATGCACAACAGCATCGATTATTGTGTTCGAGGTTATTCTCACGGAGTCTATAACCGAGGTCAAGATTCGGCAGGGATTTTGGTTTACGAGCAAAGCAACAAGAACACGTTTGCTTACAATTCGGTTACTCATGGTGGCGATGGCTTCTTCCTATGGGCGGGTCAAAGCACCATGGATACAGCAAAGGGCGGGTGCAATGACAATCTCGTTTATGGAAACGACTTTAGCCACGCTCCGACGAACGGCATTGAGGCAACTTTTTCGCGCAACCGCTTTGTGAACAACCTTATTCGGGAATGCTGGCATGGGTTTTGGACTGGATACAGCTACGATTCGCTGATCTCGGGGAACGTCATTCAGGAATGTGAGGAAGGTATTGCTCATGAGCACGGACAGAGCAATACGGTCGAGTTCAATAAATTCTCCGGTAATAAGACGGATATTCATGTATGGGCGAATGCGACCCAGGATCCGAATTGGGGTTACCCAAAAAACCGCGACACGAAGAGCCGAGATTGGACAATAGATAGCAATACGTTTTACGGCACATTGGATCGCAAAATCCTTCGCGCGAACCGAACCGATGGTATCAAATTTACGGAGAATACGTCGTTTGGCGGTACGTTTGATGTCGCGGACGATGTTACGAGGCTGTTGATGACTACGACGTGCCTTCATGCACCAGAAAAAACTGTGTTGCCAAAGAATGCGGTTGCTACGGATACAAAATTTGAGCCAATGCCAACTCAAACCGCAATGGATGTTTGGGTCCCACTTGATCGTGAGGATGTTTTTGAGAATGACTCTCCTGAGCCATTGAAGGGCGGTCGAATGCCATTTCTTGGTGAAAGAAATCGGGGTCGGAAAACGATACTGGTTGATGAATGGGGACCTTATGACTTTAAGAGTCCGAAGCTTTGGCCGGGCGAGGCTTATACTGATGGATCGCAGAAATACACGGTCATGGGTCCAAAAGGCACTTGGCAAGTCAAATCCTCGGAAGGAATGAAGGTTTTTTCAACTGGTGGACAAGTCCCTGGTTCTCTTCGAATTGCTCCGAACCCTGGTTCGTCTGTGCAAAAGCTCGAACTGATTTACACGGGAGCCGCGTTTGTCGATTACAAGGGTGTTTGGCACAAGGCGGGAGAGCCGTTCACGCTTAAGATGCAGAAGTTCGACTTGCCAATTGACTGGCGGGTGAAGTTCTTTACGTTTGACGAAAAGACGGAGGACCCAAGGACGCAGTTCGAAGCTTACACGGCGAAGTCGGCGTCGGCTGGACCAGAGTTCCGAAAGACCAAACTTGACTACTCGGGTTACGGAAAGTACGAGAAAGGGGTGCCGAATAACTACTTTGGGACGATTGCTGATGGAACGTTTACCATCAAGCCGGGAGACTACGTTATTGAGCTAACGGCTGATGATGGCGTCCGCGCGTGGCTGGATGGGAAGATCATTGTTGATGCTTGGAAGTACCAGGGTCCGACGTTGTATACGGCGAAGGTTCGGCTGGGTGGCACGCACAAATTGAAGGTGAATCACTTCCAGCTGAACGGGTACTCGGCGTTGCAGTTGCGGATTAAGCCGGGGAAGTAGGGATCGGAGAGTGAGTACGGAACAACCGACTGGCGACTTAGCCCTCATTGAGGCAGTTGCGGATCATTGGGAGAAGTACCTTGGCCCGTGCACAATGGTTTACGACTAGAAAGTATCGGAGTTCGTGCATATTGACGTCCACCAGTTCGGACCTGATCCTGAGACTGGCCTAGTCACATTGGCAACTTCGGGCATGGCAGAAAAGCCCATGAACGTACCACCACACGTCGTTAATCCGGAAAATTTCCGATTTTGTGAGCTTGTAATTCAGGTTCCAGATTCTTGGATCAAGAGCTTAGGTGACGTGCCGATTCACGGAAGTTGGCCGTTCCGAGAACTCAAATCTCTGGCCCTGCTTCCGCATCGTGACGATTCGTGGGTCTGGAGAGGACATACATTTGCATCAAGTCCTTTGGTTCCATATGACCCCGATACCGCATTTTGCGCTTCTATTCTTTGGCCAAGCTATGGCCTGCCACCACTAGCGGCAAGCCTAGAAATGCCAGATGATCGAAAAATTGAATTCTTAACCCTTGGCTTCTTTTACGCAGAAGAACTGGATGCGTATCGACAAAAGCGGTTTGACGGATTTTGTGATTATATTGATGAAGTCGATGCTGATCTCTTTGATTTTTTGATCTTTACGCCAGGACGCCTAAACATTTGTGCTGCCAAGAAACCTTGGTGAAAACGTATCTAAACTTACGCAGCCATCCGTCCCATGTTGTTCGAGAACACTCGGCTTAAAAAGATGAGACTTGCAACGATTTTCATCTGAACCTTGTTTAGACATGTATGAGGAAGCGAATTCGAATAATCTTGCCGCTTCTTTTTCTTGCCTACCTACTCGTGTTTCACTTCGTGCTTGAACCACACTCCGAGGCCCACTGGCTCGCGTACGGGCTCGTCCATGAGTTGCGGATGTTTCTGGTTTTGATTTGCGTTCTGTTCGCGCTCTTTAGTATTCGAAATTGGCGGTTTTTGTTGGTTTGGATCGGACTGGCAGCAGCAAGCGTCGTTGCCGTGGGACACATAAGTTGGGGTTCCCGTCCGACCGCGGCGGGCAAGACCTTGAAGATTTTGACTTACAATGTCGCGGCTTTTGGAATTGACAAACCCGGTGTCATGAAAGTGCTGAAGGATTCCAACGCCGATATCATTTGTCTTCAGGAAGCATGTATTATCGGCAAAGTAAAGGCGGCTGGGGAGGCATTAAGCAAAGAACTGCGTGGCTACTATTGGTATGGTGCATCGACCAACATGATCCTTTCGCGGTATCCATTATCGGACCAGCAATCACTCAATGTTCCGACCAAGTGGCCAACGAAGGAGTTTCCGAGTGCCGTGGTCGAGAGCCCAATTGGCAAGATTCGGGTGATGTGCGTGCACATGGAGCCGAGTTGGGTTGCAGCGTGGCCGCCTGCTCTCGGTGGTTATGTAGAAACGATAAGCAAAGTCTGCTTGGATCGACGTGCCCAGGTTGATCTCGTGTTGGCATCGCTGAGACCGTCCAAGGAGCTGGTGATCTTGGCGGGCGACTTCAATGGTCCGGCGGGGTCAGAGTCTATTCTTCGATTTGGAAAGTACTTTGCTGATTCGTTTGCCGCGACAGAGCGGGGCTTTGGCAACACGATCTTAGCGAAGATGCCGTACAAGCGGATCGACTATGTGTGGACTCGAGGATTGACACCGATGCAGAGTGAGGTGGTGGATTCGGTGGCGAGCGACCATCGGGCAGTACTGACGGTGGTTGGGAATTAAAATTTTCGTCCTCGCCTGACAAGGCTTGTTTCAATTTACAGCAGTTCCACCCCCTCCGTCTCGCTCGTCATCATCAATCGAATGGGCTCGGAAAAGCAACGAGACAAGTCTCGAAGGCCAAAGCGCAAATAAATTTGCGCACTCCAAATTGCCTTCGGCACAAAGAATCTGCTTACAAGCAGGTTAAGTCAAGACAACGGGCAAGATGTCGCAGTTTTCATCGAAGAACATGCGTTCGAGACAGGTGACGCGGTGGTCGCGGGCGGTCTCGTCGACGGGCCTGCGGTGGTA
>JAYVHY010000138.1:0-4603 GCA_043770615.1 Armatimonadota bacterium
CGGCAAAATGCCGTAACAAGAGACAGCAGAACTACCAACCAAACAAATTTCCCCATGAATCTTTGGACGCGGAAACTCAGGCTTTGGTACTGCGAAGATATGGCTAGATGTCCTATTGGAAGTCACAAAAATAAATATCTAGTTGTTCCTTTGTCGGAGATGTCAGTTGATCTGAGATGAATGGTTTGAAGTATGTAACTCGCGATTGCTCAACGTTTGTTCTAACTAAGATTGCGATGTGACGACACTAAGGGGAGTATGAGCGGGTAGGCCATGAAAATTTCTGACATCTAGATGCTCATCTTGTTTTCTGGAATATGCCTTGGTGTGGGAGCATTAGGGGGTTTTATGACTAGCTCATCAGTCAATACCTGGTTCCCCACGCTTCGAAAGCCATCTTGGAATCCTCCGTCTTGGCTGTTCGGTCCTGTTTGGACGACTTTGTACACCTTCATGGCAATTGCGGCTTGGCTTGTTTTGCGAGTTGATGGATTGACAGTTGTAACTGGCGGACTTTTTGCGCTTCAACTTGTGTTAAATTTTGCGTGGTCTTGGCTATTCTTTGGTTTGCGACGCCCAGATCTGGCTTTCGGAGAGATCTTGATTTTGTGGTCAGCTATTTTGGCCACGATGCTTGCCTTTTGGAAAATTAACTCGGCGGCGGGCTGGCTATTAGTTCCCTATCTGCTTTGGGTATCGTTCGCCACCATTTTAAATTTTGCTATTTGGAGGCTCAATCCACTTCGGCAGGAACCTCAAGCACGGAGCTAAACGATGAATATATCGAACTTGATTACAAACATCCTGGTGATGACCGCTTGGAGCACCGCATTGAGCATCGGGAGCATTATGATGCTCGCCGCCCTTGAGCGAAAAGCCCCGAGTGCGCCAGTTACCGCGATCAGCCATATCGTCTTTGGCGACAAGGCGATCGATTCTCGGAGGGTCGATTTTCTTCACTTTGCAATCGGTTTCGGACTGAATTTGATGGCAATGATTGGATGGAGTGCGGTTGCAGAAATAGGTTTCCGGGTCTTGCACATTGGTCCGAGTAACTTTATCGGGACGTGCTTCGTTGCCACTGCCGTATCGGTGTTGGCATACTTCACGGACTTCTATGTGGTTCCGAAGCGGTTCACGCCAGGGTTTGAGCATATTTTGAGTCGTCGCGCTTTGTTCATTACCTATGTCTTTTTGGCCATTTCATTTCTGATCGGGGGAAGGCAGCGAGGAGGCTGAGAGTAACGAGGATCATAGGGTTATTCTAGGCGGGTAAGGGGAGAAGCGGAAGAAGCGGACTCTCAATAGCCGTTCTTTTACTGATGGTAAGAAGACTGGGCGGGAGTTGAATGGGTCATGATGTCAACTCAACGGTTGATGAGAGCTCTTTTAGCACTCCACAGCGCAAGCCTGTCCTAATTATTAGCTTCGAAAGTTCGATGCTGCGGAGGCAGCGACCTAAACACTTTTGCCTATTTAGACACCATGACCCAATCGCTAAACGATCAGACTCCAAGAAATCCGGGCGTCTGGGAACTTCGTTCCTCTGCCAGGGCTAACAATCAACTTCCCTTCTTTATCTCTTTCTTCTCAACTTGGAAGATTTCGAAGAAGAGCATTTCGTCTTTTGCCGATTCGCCGCCCTCGATAACTTTCGGTGGGTTGTTGGGGTTGCGAGGGTTTTTGGTGCTATTGTCGTAGGTTCCTGTCACATAGATTTTTGAACCTACGGGGAGTTCCATCGGAGTTTTAAGATAGTAAAGAAGTTGCCATTCGGGATCCCAGTCATCGATGGCGATGAGCGGCAAGGAGTAACCCGCCGGAAACTTGACCCAAGCCTTGAATGTGCGGCCGATATAATGCATGTGTGGCCAAACTGCATAAATCGTGGTCGGGACCTTGATCTTGTCGCTGATGGCATAAAAGCGGCTGGTTTCGCCGGGCTGGACATAAATGTCGCCGGTAGAAATGACGTCGACCGACATCTCATCTTTGGGAACATCCTTAAGGGTGTAAAAAGCAACTTTCGGTTGCTCGGGTTCTGGCTTCCCGGTGGTCTTATAGTGAACATCGAGGATGATTTGGTCACCGGGATTGATGAGGAATGCGGTGTCTTTGGGTGATTCGAACGGTGGTGCGCCGGTCGACCAGAAGCCAAGCGTGTTATATCTCTTGACGCCATCCAGGGAGCTTTGCTTCCAGCTATTGTCGTCGAAGTCATATTTGATCTTCTTCAGCTTCTCGGCTTCCTCCTTTTTAATGAGTGATGGAATGATGTGGTGGACATTTCCGGCCTTGTTAGGCAAGAAGTCGACTCCGCGAACCCAGGTTGGCTTATCGATGTGAGGATCGATGAGATAGTCGCGGAAGAAATCGCGGCCCTCGGCGGGAATGATGGTCGGCTTGTCTGGGGCGACGATGATATCTGGGGTTCCAAGTCGCCAACCGGGGGTCATGGTTGGCGGAGTAGGAGTCTCGGCGGGGTCACCCTCTGGGGCTCCGTTCTTTGCCCATATCGCAATGAGATCTTTCTCTTCTTTGGTCAGGGATTGAACATCCTTGAACTCGCCGTAACCGGCTTTCGCTTTCCAAGGGGGCATGACACCAAGTTGGGTGACGCGAGCAATGGTCGCAGCGCGGTCACGGACGTTTTGGTAGCCGACGAGCGAAAATGGCGCGATCTTGCTCTCGCTATGACAACTGATGCATCGCTTATAGACAATTGGCGCGATGTCTTTGCTAAAGGTGGGCTCAGGTTTGATTGGTTCTGCAGTGTTAACCAGAAGGGCCACGCTTGGGATCAGAAGGAGAGTTAACCGCCACAAAATCATGTCGTTCAAGTATAGCAGTGGACTGGGCTTTGGGCAAGGTCGGGTAAGGTTTGAGCTAGTTTGAATCGGGTTTTCTTGTCAGTTGGGTTGATTGTTTTGAGCTGCTTCGCGCTGGCTGGTCAGGGTAGTCAAGCCGTTCGGATCTTGTGGGATACGGCGGATGGCGTCATGCTGAACCCTTTACGGCCGGCAAAAGGGACGATCAGTGTGTCGATCTTCGTACTTTCAGACTGCCCGATTGCAAATGGCTATGCTCCCGAAATTGGACGAATTGTGGCCAAGTACCAGCCAAAGGGAATTCAATTTTCCGTTGTATATGTCGACTCGAAGGTTACTGCGGCGGCAGCAAAGGCTCATGGCAAGGCATACGGATATTCTTGCCCTTTAGTGTTGGATCCAACTCGCTCATTGGCTAAGCAAGCCGGTGCGACCATTTCGCCAGAGGTTGTGATCTTCGGTTCGAAGGGGTCGGTAGTATATCGTGGCCGGATCGATGACCGGGCAGTTGAGATTGGGAAGTTGCGTCCAAACCCGACAAGGCAGGATTTGCGGCTGACGCTGGACGCTCTACTGGCAGGAAAGCCGGTTCCAATGTCGAAAACGAAAGCGGTTGGGTGTTTGATCGGGAGCTAGGATTCAGGCATCAGTGGGCTTTCCTTTTACAGGTCGGACTCCCAGACTCCGACTTTGACAGCTTCGACAAATCTGAACTAATCAATCGACCTTCATTCCGTGGGAGATTGCGAATTGGGTTGCGATGGCGAGGTCAATTTTTGCGCCCCGTAGGTTGACGATGCTAAGATCAACTCCGCCGAACGATGCTCCTCGTAGGTCGGCGTTCTTCATGTTTGCACCGCCGAGGGTGGCTCGGTCGAAGATTGCGTCTCGGAGATCGGCTCCGATGAACATGACTTGGCTGAGGTCGGCGGAAGCGAATTTGACTCCCTTTAGCTTCGCGCCTTCAAGGTCTTGCCCGGATAGGTCGCAGTGCGAGAAGTCTCCCCCGTTGATCTGGGCGGAGTTTAGTTGGGCTCCTCGGAGATTGCACTCGATCATTCGGTTGTTGGTCAGAATTGCACCGGATAGGCGCATGTTGGTGAGATTGCACCGGATGAAGGTGCAGCCTTTGATGGTGCTGCTGGCGAGGCGGACGTCGGTCATGTCGCATTCGGTGAAGACGGATCGTTCGAGGATTGCTTCGTCGAGTCTTGTCGCGCGGAACGAGCAGTCGGTGAAGTGGCAATTGGTGAACTGATGCTCGGAGAGGTTTTCACTGTCGAATAAGTGAGACTCGAACTCGTTGTCTACGGAACGGTAGTCTTCTTCGTTGTTCACTGGGAGAGTATACAAAGTGACGTGGCTCCACATAACGTAGTAATCTCTCGGTATCAATGGCTGATCCACCCGAGAAATTGGTCTTTAGGGCAAAGAACTGGCAGATTGTTCTTGTTTATGGGACTCCCTTTGTAGTATTTAGTTTCGTTGCAATTGGATTTCTTATTTTCACTTTGGAGGGAAGAGGAACCACTGAAAACAAACGGGAATTGTTCGCAATGGCAACTTCTATCAACTCTTTATTTGCAGTTATTTATGCTTTGGCACTGATTACTCGTATAGGAACTCGAATAGAGCTTGATGACGACTCGATAAAGAAGATTATGTGGCGGGGAAGAAAGCTAGGAGGAGGAAGTTTTAACGATGTTATCGACCTAAGGGTTCATCAGACATACTTCAAAGCACCAAGATATTTGAGCCTCACATTTGAAAACTCG
>JAYVHY010000139.1:0-2089 GCA_043770615.1 Armatimonadota bacterium
CGGCGTAGGGGTGGGGGTCGCAACGCCGTCAGGAACTACTCTGAAAAGACCTGAACGTGGAGTAGTATCTACGACTTCAAACTGCCCGCCGAGAACTAGAGCGTCGTCTGTCTCAACAAGTACGGTTTGAACGATGGGAGGCTGTGGATGACCAATTTGAAACGCCGGTAAGGTCGAATCGGTACTTCCGTCGGCATTGAGTCGCGCGAATCGCCTTGACAAATTATTGACTTGGGAAAAATAACCGACAATCAAAATTCTCCCGTCTGAGAGGAGGCCAAGCTGGGAGACGTCATCATTAGCGCCTGCTAAGCCATTCAGGAACCCCTGATCAGTTGTTCCATTTGCATTCAATCGAGCTACCCGACCTTTCGGAATACCATTTGCGGTCGTAAATGCTCCTCCTAAAAGAATTTTCCCATCAGGCTGAACAACAATGTCTCTTACGAAGGAGGAAAGCGACGCCGCAAAGCTCAGATCGGTATTTCCATTCGCTAGTATCCGGGCAACAGAGCGACGGTTCTCGCCATGCACAGTCGAAAAGGCACCCCCAATAAGGATCCTGTTATCGTCTTGTATTTCTGTCGCGAAGACGGCTCCATTGGTTCCGCTCAGGCCGTTCATAAAACTCATGTCAAGGGAACCGTCAGGATTTAGTCGAGCGAGATTCGAACGCTCCACACTTCCCACTCCCGAGAAGTTTCCCCCAATAACCAGCTTGCCATCTGTCTGAACTGAAACGCTGTATACTGGACCATTGAAAGATGGTAGTTGGAACGATTGGTCAACCGATCCGTCTGAATTAAACCGGCCAAGGTTCCGGATATAAGTCGAGCCAAAGAAATACTCGAACCCACCGGCAAGGATAACCTTACCGTCCGGCTGAACGACCAAATCTGAAAAATATCCGCTCGGCGGAAAAACCAAGCCCGTGTTAAAGGTTGGGTCAACATTCCCATTGGAGTCCAGGCGAGCAATTCTGGCAATCTGCCTACCGTCAATGAAGTTAAAGTCCCCAATGATCACCAATTTGCCGTCCGATTGACGTGCAATCTTGCTCACGACGCCGGTTGTCTCGAGAAAAACATACGCGAATCCGAGATCAACGGAGCCATTGCTTGACAGCCTGGCGACGTGTTGTCTCAACAGTCCATTGATCTGTTGAAAAGAGCCACCGATCACTATGGTTCCGTCGATATCAGTTAAGGCAGAATGCACTGCGGGAGCAAGAGAGTAGAATGAGCCTTGCGGACTCTCAAGCAGATTCGGGCTAACAAACGAAGAGTCTAGAGAACCATCGTTGTTAAGCCTGGCGATTCCTGTTATCGAGGCTCCGTTGATCGAAGAAAAAAATCCGCCAACAAAGATTCGACCGTCAACTTGCTGTTTAATCAAGGTCGTTAGGTTGTTGGTTCCGAGCATTCCATTTTGGAACGAGCTGTCCAATGATCCATCCGTGTTGATTCTGGCGATTCTTCGGCGAGGCTCACTATTAACCGTGGTGAAGGTTCCCGCTACCAATGCCTTGCCGTCCGACTGCACGCTTATGTGGTTAATCTGACGATTGCCTTGAAGGTCAAAAACGGTGACGTTGTAACCCGCATCGAGAGTACCATCCGAATTCAGCCGCGCGATGCAAGTCCTGGTAAGGAAGTTGATAAAACCAAAACGCCCACCGATCAAAATTTTGCCATCACCTTGAACCGAGATCGTATCTAGAGGTGAGGCAGTTGTAGGGATGTTAAATGAGGAGTCCCCAGTTCCATCGGGGTTTAGGCGAGCTATCCCCCGAAAACCACCATTGAAAAGGAAGTTTCCTCCTACCAATATTCTTCCATCCTGCTGTACCGCAATTGTACTCACGGTACCGTTGGATATAACTGCTCCTTGAAAGCTTGTGTCCGTAGACCCGTTCGGATTTAGCCTGGCTATAGCAAATCTCGGAACACCGTTTACTGACTGAAAAGAGCCGCAAATCAAAATCTTTCCATCGCTCTGGAGTTCAATTTCGTTCACAACCCCGGGGGCCGCCGTCGTTCCCACAACTGCCGCAAAATTCTGATCTAGGGAGCCGTCGGGGTTCAGTCGC
>JAYVHY010000140.1:0-10666 GCA_043770615.1 Armatimonadota bacterium
ATTGGCGGGAATGTGTAGGAATCGAACCCACCCAACGCCCAAAGACGCCACTACGGTTTTGAAGACCGCGGAGCACACCAGCACTCATTCACTCCCAAAGTCATTATAGTTCGTAGAGACACCATGAGATATGCCGGTTTGCAAAAGAACTAATGAGCGTTTAGCCCTATTGCAAATCCTGAGACAGCGAACTCACGTAGTGAAGTCTCATGAAGACATGGCAAAAGTTACCTCTTCTTGTATTGGCGTTCTGCAGTGTCGGAGCGACAGCCCAAGAAAACCTCACCACCAAAGACTACACGAACGTCGAATATATGATTCCCATGCGTGATGGAGTGAAATTGCACACTGTCGTTATCTCGCCAAAATCGAGCAAACAGGGTGTGCCGTTCCTGTTGCAACGAACTCCTTATGGTACTGAGGATTACGCAATCGAGCGCATCCGCCCGTCTTCGGTGAAGGAAGGATTCATTTTCGTTTTCCAAGACATCCGGGGTCGCTACAAGTCCGAGGGGCAGTTTGTCATGTCCAGACCAACTCGTGACAAGTCTCGTGCGAAGTTCGACGAGGCAACCGACGCCTACGATACCATTGATTGGCTCATCAAGAACATCCCTCGAAACAATGGTCGGGTCGCGATTTCAGGAACCTCATATCTAGGATGGACTAGTCTGTTAGCCGCAACTGCTCCTCATCCCGGTCTCAAGCTTGCAATCCCAGCGGCATCTCCCCTCGATATGTTCAAGAACGATGATTTCTTCCGCAACGGAGCCTTTCGTCTCAGCTACGGATTTGAATACGCCTACATGATGGAGACATCGAAGGAAAATGAGAACTTTAAGTTCGACCTATCTGATACATACGATTGGTACCTCCGCCTTGGTGCCTTGTCTAATGCCAACAAGAAGCACTTCCACGGGAAACTACCCACTTGGAACGGATTTATAGCCCACCCTAATTACGACTCCTATTGGGCGAACCAATCCGTTGCAGACAAACTGGACACACCAAAAGTACCCATCTTCAGCATCGGCGGGTTCTATGATCAAGAAGATCCGTGGGGTCCGCAGGAGACCTTTCGTCTCTTACAAAGGAACGATCCTAAGCGCTGGAATCATATCATGTTGGGTCCCTGGAACCACGGCACATGGAATGGCGCCAAACTTGGAGCCATTGACTTTGGAGCGGAAGCTGGCAAGAAGTACGGACAATTTATCGAGGCTGCACTCTTGGCGTATCTCAAGGATCGAGGAAGCAAAGAATTTCCCGCCGCCCAGATTTTCATCTCGGGTTCCAACGAATGGAAGTCATTTGACCACTGGCCACCAAAATCCGTCCAGCCAACGAAGCTGTATCTACAACCTGACCACGCACTTAGTTTTAACAAGTCAAAAAATGCAGGCTTCGACCAGTACATTTCTGATCCTGCTAATCCGGTTCCTTATCGAAAACGTCCGATTGAGCCCACCTATGCCGAAACCGGATCAGGATGGGGCACTTGGCAGATTCAGGATCAACGATTCCTAGCCGACCGAAAAGACGTGGTGACGTATGTCACAGCCCCACTTGAAAAGCCAATTACCATGGCAGGACGATTGACTGCCGACCTGATTGCATCAACTTCGGGAACTGATTCGGATTGGATAGTCAAGGTCATCGATCAATATCCGAACGACGGATCGCCTCTCGCGGGTTACCAGATGCCAATCAATATGGAGGTTACTCGAGCACGTTTTCGCAACAGTTTGACAAAACCTAGCCCTGTGAAAAGCAACAAGCCAATCACTTATCAAATTGATCTTCACGCCACGGGGCATACGTTTCTTCCAGGGCATCGCATCGTGGTTCAGATTCAAAGCTCCTGGTTCCCAGTCATCGACAGAAACCCCCAGAAGTACGTTCCAAACATCTTCATGGCAAAAGGCTCCGACTACCGTACTGCTACTCAGCGAATCTACCATGGCTCATCCATAACGCTGCCGATCCTAAAGTAAGAAGTGACATGACTTCAGGTTCAATAGCCTCGTCACCTGAAGTAAACGCGCGGCTCGCAGAATATCCCGAGCCGCGCAAGCCATCCCACGTATAGGCACTATAATACAAACATGACTAGTTTGCTTGCTTGTGGTCTTTTGCTTGCGTTTCCTCCAAGGTTGGACGAAACGATTGGCGATTATCATGGCTATGTTTCCCACCAGTTTAAGGTTGACGGATGCGACTGCATCGTTGTTGAACCGAAAAGTGCAGATGGCAAGAGGCGTTGGATTTGGAGGTTGGAGTTCTTTGATCATCGCCCTGAAGCTGATCTTGCTCTCCTTAAAGGTGGTTACCACGTTGCGACCATGAATGTCGGGAACACCTTTGGGTCACCCAAAGCGATTGCCCACTTGGACAAATTCTATCTTGAGGCGGTAAAGCAATTTAAGTTGAATCGCAAGGTAGTCCTCGAGGGATTTAGCCGAGGAGGCTTATATGCCTACAATTTTGCGGCGAAATACCCAGGGCGAGTCGCGGCGATCTATGGCGATGCACCGGTATGCGACTTTAAAAGTTGGCCCGGCGGCAAAGGGAAAGGTCCGGGAAGCAAGTCTGATTGGGAGAGCCTCATCAAGTGCTACGAGTTTAAGGACGAAAAGGAAGCGATGGAGTATAAGCTGAATCCCATTGATAACCTCGAGGTTTTGGTTCAAGCCAAAATCCCGATTCTTCATGTGGTTGGCGATGCCGATGAAGTCGTGCCGGTCGAAGAGAATACTAACGTTGTAGAAGAGCGGTACAAGACTCTAGGCGGAGTTTTTCAGGTGATTCGGAAGCCGGGTGGGCTCCATCATCCGCATAGTCTGGATGATCCCACTCCCATTGTTGAGTTTCTTCAGAGGTACTCCAATTACAAAGTGAAACTCCCTTTTATCAAAAGGGTCAAATGATCTCGATCGCCGGTTCGCTTTTGCAACCCGAAGTTTTGATAGAGAGCTTGAGCCGCGGAGTTATCATCACCAACCTCGACGTGAAGAGCCTTTAACCCACGGTCATCACATTCAATGAGGACGGATTGAAGCAATTGGTTTGCAAATCCTCGTCGTCTCGCTGAAGGACGGATGTAAAGGTCGTCGATTGAGCCTTCCAGACCGCCGTACTCCATTGTAAATCGAACTGAGAGAATTACATAGCCGGCAACATCGGAGCCATCGAAAGCTAGCCAAATGACACCGTATCCAGGTTGATCCAGCAGAGTCTTAAATGCCGCAGAAGCCTCAGAACGATCAAGCGAATAACTGCTCTCAACGTAGAATTCCTCCATCATCTCGACAAGTACAGGAAGATCATCCAAGGTCGCTTCGCGCAGCATCGGGATTAGGGTACTCGGATTCTAATTCGGCATAATGACGTTGGAGTGGTCGAAGTTTCGATTAGGAAATGGCAGCAGACTGATTCGGCTGAAGAAATCACCGAATTGCTGCACTTAGCATACGCAGAATTAGCGCAACAAGGTATGCATTACAATGCAAGCCACCAGCCGGTATCCCAGACTATCGACCGATTGCAAGGAGGAATCTCGTTTATTGCAATCGACAATGTGTCGACCGCGATTCTTGGGACCATTTCGCTTTATCCATCTTCGCCACGATCTTATCATCCGTACTATCAACGCCCTGGCTTGGTGTATTTTGGTCAGTTTGCCGTTCATCCGGATTATCAAGGATTTGGAGTCGCCAAACGCCTTTATCAAACCGTCGAAGAACATGCAAGGACGCAAGGCGCAACTGAGATCGCGCTTGATACTGCCGAAACAGCCTATGATCTCATTGGAATGTATCGCCGTTGGGGCTTTGAGATTGTCGATACTGCCGATTGGGAATCGACCAACTACGTCAGCGTGATTATGGCGAAGAAGTTGGTCTGATCTGGCGGTAAGATCGGGGTATGTTTTCAATCATTCCGCTTGTTGCGATGTCTCTCAACCTAATGCCAAAACCAATCGATCTTCCACCCATGCTAACTGGAGTCAAAAAAATCGTCATGATGGGCGATAGCATTACTGAAGGAGGGCGCTCGCCCCATGGATTTATTACCCTACTCGACCAGACGCTGAAGGCAACTTATCGAAACAGTCCGATTGAAATTGTGAATGTTGGAATTAGCGGCCAAAAGGCACCAGACATGCACAAACGGTTTAAGCGGGACGTGCTCGACAAGCATCCAGAAATGGTCATGATCAGCGTTGGAGTCAACGATGTTTGGCATGACTTCCGAAAACCAGACTGGTCGGCCCGAGATGCCACCGGAAAGAGCGGAAACGGAGTCAAATTAGACGTTCACCTTCGAGAACTCGAAGCAATGGTCATGGAAGCAAAGTCGGCAGGTATTAAAGTCGTCATGCTTTCCCCGTCGGTAGTGTACGAAGACCTGGATTGTGAGGAGAACAAGCGAATGGCTCTGTACGTCGATGCCCAACGAAAACTCGCCCAAAAGAACCAGGTTCCATTCGTGGATCTTTTTAAATCGTTTAAGTCGGTGATTGGAGCTTTTCAAAAGGAGTCCGGTCGGACGCAGTTACTGTTGACTACCGACGGCGTCCATTTGAACGATCAAGGAAACACGCTGTTTGCCAGCAATATTTTGAAAACTCTTGGTGTCCCGTTGCCCAACAAGATCAGCCCAAATTAGTTCGATGTAATTCTGTGAGAACTCTCAGACACTTCCAAGCTAACTCTAAGGATGAAGACCGATAGTATTCCTGCTGATGCGAAAATCGGCAGGAAACTAGAACATGCGAATATCAACTCTAATTGTCGCGGGAATTGCCGCGCTTTCGGCCCTTAGTGGGGCAGTCATCTATCAACACGGCGGAATGGATGACCATTTCGCGATGATCGCCAAGCATTTCAACTTGACACCAAGTCAAGAAAAGCAATTCAAGGCTGAACATGAAGCTGCCAACAAAAAGGCAGCTGGCATCGATGCCAATACCAAGCTTGACAAAGCAGCCAAGATGAAGGCTAAGGCGCAAATCCATCAAGACATGATGGCGAAAGCCCATAAGATTCTCACTCCCGACCAGTTAAAACAGCTTGCCCAAATGCATTCAGGCGAGATGCAAAAGCAAATGATGAAAATGATGGAGAAACTGGATCTCAATCAAGATCAAAAAGCTGCCATTCATCAACTCATGTCGGGTACGTCAGAGAAGATGAGTGCCTTGCACAATGATAAGACATTGTCAGATGCTCAAAAGCAAGCCAAGGCTGAACAGCTCCACAACGATACGATGGCAAAGATTCACGGTTTGTTAACTCCCGAGCAGCTAGAGAAGGCTAAGGCAATGCACGGATCAGACCATTCGCGCAAAGGAAACATTCCCCCAAAATAGGGGCGTTGGGCCAGGTCGGGGAGAAGTCATTTCTTGGCCAAACCCCGCTCTTAGCGCTCTGATTTTAGGAGATACTTCATAGAACTTGAACCTTCTTATTGTTGAAGATGACGAGAGCGTCGGGCGATTCATCGTTCAGGCTACTAGCGAGGCGGGGTTTGCACCTCGCCTCGTGTTAGATGGTGCTGAGGGTTTACTGCTTGCCCGCCAAGTCAACTTTGATCTCATATTGCTGGATGTCATGGTTCCAAGTCTCAACGGATTTCAGATTTGTCGACAGTTACGGGAAGCCAAAATACAGGCTCCGATCATGATGCTAACTGCTAAAGATTTGGTAGAAGATAAGATTCTGGGTCTAGACAGCGGTGCCGACGACTACTTGGTTAAACCCTTTGAAGTAGGGGAGTTATTAGCGCGGATGCGAGCGCTGTTGCGACGAGGTACTGGTTCGCTATCGCTGGTTGTCGACGATCTTGAGTTGGATCCGGTCTTGCATCAAGTTACGAGAAACGGGATTCGATTAGAGCTGTCATTAACCGAATTCTCGTTGCTTGAGTACCTGATGCGAAATGCTGGAAGGGTCCTAACTCGGTCAATGCTGTTGCAACATGTCTGGCGCTATGACTTTGAAGGAAGCGACAATGTGCTCGACGTTTATATCAGCTATCTGAGAAAGAAGATCGATCGGGATCGATCAGTCTCGTTGATCCGAACTGTACGTGGAATTGGATACCAATTGGGAGTCAACTCATAATGCTTCGGTCTATGCGAGTGCGAATGACACTCTCCTTCGTCATTCTTATGGCAGTTTTCGGGTGGATATTAACTGGTTCCATTTCACACTCGGCTCAACTGATGCAGCACTATGATCTGCATGCCCAGCAACGCCATATCAAGCTTGCCCTCACAACCTTTATGTGGATCCTCTTTCCTACAATTGCCCTTGGCGCTTGGGTTATTGTGGGAAGAACGCTAAAGCCTTTACGATCACTGAGTCGACAAGCCGATCAGTCCACTGGTACTAGGCTCGTCTCGCCGTCGAGTGATCATGAAATGGTCGAGTTAGTCACAACCATCAATAGCTTGCTTGACCGGATTGAGGCGACAGCCGAAGCCAAGACTCAGTTTTATGCCGCTGCTTCCCATGAACTTCGAACTCCTCTTCAAGCGCTAAACGGCCATATTGATACGGCTCTGAGTAAAGAGAGGTCCGACGGCGAATACCGAGTGGCGTTGGTCGAAGCCCAAAAGCAGACTCAGCGGCTAACCACATTAACCCGCGACATTCTAACCCTTCATCAGCTACAAGCTGTCCAAGTCGACCCCGATGAAAGGGCTGATATTGTCGCCTCGGTCCGAACCTCAATCGCGGAGCTTGAACCTTTGATCGAAGCTCGAAAGTTAGCCATTTCGGTTGATATCCCGTCAGAATTGAACCTGAAAGGTCGTCAATCGTTCTCCGACGCCTGCATTCGCAACCTGATTGAGAATGCAGTTCGTTATTCGACTCAGGGAACTGCTGTTTCAGTCAAATTTTCCGACGACTTACTGTTTATTCGGAACCAGTGCCCATTGGATGCTTATACGAATATGGAGCAATTCTTCGAGCCTTTTCGATCAACCCGAACAGAGGGAGGTGGCAACGGGCTCGGTCTTGCTGTGTGCCGGGCAGCGGCGAGCGCCAACGGCTGGCTGGTTAGCCTGATGTGCGAGTCGGGCGAAGTTATTGCGAGCATCTCCTTCACAAACTCCTCAAATTGATTCGATAGTTCTACAGTTATAGAATTATCGGCGTATAATACTCATGTGAGTGCAGAATCGATCGTTTTGATGATGAAGGCATTGGCAGACCCGACCCGTCTGCGAATCTACAACTTCCTTCGCGAGAGTTGTTGTGGAATCAAGATTAAGGATGAAGAAGACGTTCTTCCTGAAATTAATCTAGCTGCGTCGGGGCCAACGGTAGGTGAAGTTTGTTGTTGCGTGATGGGGGTCTCAAAGATTCCTTCATCCTTAAGTTTTCATTTAAAGGAACTGCGTAATGCAGGTCTGATCAAGATGGAAAAGCGCGGCAAAAACGTGCTTTGCTCGGTGAATCGCGAAGCCCAGTCAGAGCTTGCTAAATACTTCTCATCTCACGAAATTTGCTGTGCTCGGGAGGAAAAGAATGAACCCCTGTTGCGACAACTGTAATAGCGAAACTTGTACGTGTACTTGCTGCTCCTGCGGAAAGTAACCGACAAAAGAACGCCCGACCAAAGCCGTTTGGTCGGGCATTTTTGTACTTATTCTTAGGCGTTGACGGCAACTTGGGAAGGGGCACTTGCGATGGCCTGACCAAGATCCTCGATCAAGTCCCGAACATCCTCAATCCCAATGCTTAACCTGAGCATTGTTGGAGGAATTCCACGCTCGACTCGCTGTTCCTCAGTCATGGTTGCATGAGACATGAGAGGAGGATAAGCGATTAGACTTTCGACTCCTCCCAACGACTCGGCCAACAAGAAGACCTCAACGTGCTCCGCCACCCACCGGGCTTCGGCAATCGTGGCAAATTCAATCGAAACCATGCCACCAAAATCGGACATTTGCTTCTTGGCAACTTCGTGGTCAGGGTGTGACTTCAACCCGGGGTAATGGACTTTGGTGACCCTCGGATGACCCTCTAAGTACTCGGCGATCGCTATCGCGTTCTTGCAGTGCCTTTCCATTCGGCAAGAAAGCGATCGAACACCCCGTAAGGAGAGCCAATTGTCAAATGGAGATGGATTGGAGCCAAATGCCTTGTTCCACTCGTAAATGAAATATGCCAGTTCTTCGTTGTTGGTTATGGTGGCACCGCCAACGACGTCTGAGTGACCAGAGATGTACTTTGTGGTTGAATGCAGGACTATATCAACGCCGAGATCGAGTGGCGTTTGCAGCGCGGGTGACGCAAATGTATTGTCAAAAATTACCGTAAGACCGTACTCATGGGCAATGTCACATACCTTTTGAATGTCCGGAACTCTCATCGTTGGGTTCGTGGGACCTTCAAAAATGAGTAACTTACTGGTGGCCTGAATCACCGACCGGATAGTTTCTGGATTTTGAGCATCAAATCCTGAATACGAAACTCCGTTTCTAGGAAGGTACTTTTCGGCCAGCCGGAAAGTACCACCGTAAATATCATTCGCCATGAGCAAATGGTCGCCTTGCTGAAGCATGGCAAAGGTTGCGGCAACAGCTGCCATTCCCGAGCTGAATGCCGTACAATGGCTCCCATTCTCTAGAGCAGCAATAACCTTTTCGAGCATTTCGCGGGTCGGGTTTTGACAGCGCGAATAATCGATTGGCGGAATGTGGTCTAGGTCTTCCCAAGCGAATGTGGATGACTGATAAATCGGAGGCACGACGGCCCGAAATTTTGGATCTGGTTCTTGACCTACTCGTAACGCCTTAGTCGCAAAATGCATACCAAAATTATGAGCACAAAAAACCTATTGCCAGACTCAAAATACGAGTTTGGCTAATGATATTAGGAGCTGACGCCGCCTAACTACTGGCTAGAATCGTCTTTCTCGCCCTGACCAAGGCTTCCGCTACCCATGTTTCCAGCCTTATCTTTGGCCATTTGTTTTGCCGCTTGGCCTACCCCGCCGCCGCCTTCACCGCCAACCGATT
Source organism: Armatimonadota bacterium (assembly GCA_043770615.1). Classification (GTDB taxonomy): domain Bacteria; phylum Armatimonadota; class Fimbriimonadia; order Fimbriimonadales; family Fimbriimonadaceae; genus Fimbriimonas. The sequence continues at coordinate 9,035 of JAYVHY010000140.1, forward strand.
CGGTACCTGACATTGGAGTCATTCCTCCGGCCGCTCCCGATGCCATTGGGGCAACTCCGCCACCTTGCCCACTCGGTGCTCCGGTTGGTGTCGCAGGAGTATTGCTTACCGAATTTGTTTGGTCAGGTGAAGGAGCATTGTTTGCATCCCCGCCGGGAGAGCATCCCACGAGACAAAGGCAAACAATAAATAGTGAAGCAATGAATTTCATTTGTCCACGTTACCCAAAAAGCGATTAACCTGAGAGCTTTGCCGTCCACCGGACGCCATTATGAATGACCTTTCGGACATTCTCGTTGAAATAGGTTGGATAAGTTTCATGACCAGGCCGGAAGTAAAACACGCGACCGATTCCGAACCCTTGATTGACCCCGTTACCGGGACCAGACGTAAACTCAGGATCGATCCCCTCGCCAACCGTCCAAACCATCCCGCTTGGGAAGGATTCATTTCCGACCGAAAAGTGCGACTGGAAGATGTTGCATAAAGGCGGAGGAGTATCAAATGGCGAACCATACATTTCCTCCGCCTCAATCACGAAGCTGTCAACGCCAGCGGCAATTGGGTGCCATGGAGCGCAAACCTGAATCGTTTCGACATCATCCGCTTCTCGCCATCCACCGAATAGATGACCGGTGCAATCCAATACTGCCTTGAAGGTCTTGCTGTAATGCCCGGAGTGGAGACAGATGAAGCCCATCCCTTTTGTGTGAACCTGGTTCTTGACCATGGTTGCGATCTCATCGTTGACTTCTCCGTGGCGAGCATGCCCCCACCAAATTAGTACATCCGTATTGTCGAGAACTTCTTGAGTTACACCTTGGTTTACGTCATCGATGCAAGCCGTGGTGACTTCGAGTTCGCTCGCGATGTCGCACTTAACCAGTCCCTCGGCGATTGCAGCTCGAAGGCTATCGGGATATATTTCATGGGAGCGGTGCGAGGGGTTTTCGTCCCAAACGAGGACACGAATTTTTTTGGACATCGGGAATATTGTGACCGGAGGAAGCGAAAGAATTCATGAACTGGTAGGCTTGAGGGCAGAATCTGTGACGCAAGTTAGCATCATTGTTGGAACAAAAGGGAGGGGAAGCAACATGGTTGCTCTTGCTCAGCATATTGCGGCAGACCCTGGCTTCCACGTTTTCCGAGTGATCGGTACCAAAGCCGATGCTCCGGCAATTATTGCTGCAAAGGAAATTGGACTTCGAACGACGATTGTCGAATTTAACGATTCATTTGAGCAGAAGCTAGCGGATGCGCTGGAAGGGACGGATTGGATTTGCCTAGCTGGATTCTTGAGGCTCCTTCCAGAATCTATCGTTAACAAATGGGATCACCGCATCCTCAATATCCATCCTGCCCTCTTACCAAAATTTGGTGGAAAGGGAATGTACGGCTCGCACGTCCATCAAGCAGTGGTTGACGCCAAAGAAATTGAGTCCGGATGCACTGTCCACTATGTAACCAAAGAATATGATGAAGGTGCCATTATCCGGCAAGAACGTTGTCCGGTCTTTGCCGAGGATACGGCTGAGACCCTCGCTGCCCGTGTTTTAAGCTTAGAGCATCACACCTATTTTGCCGCACTTAAGGAGATTGCTCATCGCTCGAGATATTAAACTACCAAAG
>JAYVHY010000141.1:0-2077 GCA_043770615.1 Armatimonadota bacterium
ATCCAAACTCGAAAGGCCGAAATTATTGAAGAAAGACTCCTAGAGATCGAACGAGTTCAAGCTCGAAAGAAACTCACCGAAAGCGAAAAGGAACTTTCCAACATCATCTTTGAACAAACCGGAGGAAACCAGAACTTTGCTCTCATTCGAAGCAAAGGAGATCACGCCCTTTTTGGTCAATCTACCAACGCGATGAAGGCAACCTGGAATGTACCAGATGGACGCCCACTTGCCGACTTCGCCCCAACAATCATCCTCAAAGCCAAAGACTTTGCAACCGAAATCACCATTCACAATGCCCGTGAAAACAAAATGACGCGCGAGCACCAAATCTCCAGCGAACACGTGACGAACAATGATGCGGTTCGGAGAACGCTGTTGAGTCGGGGTATTCGTCCCGAGGCCCTACCCGCCGCCGAGGATGTTAAGAAGGTTGAACGACGTCTGCTTTCTGCGGACAAAAAGTCGATCGACAATCCCTCGGGGTTGGACTAGTTCAAAGATCAGGGCTCAGGGCTCAGAGATTGAAGATCTGAGAACTGAGATCTGAGATTGGAGAGCTGAGAACAGAGAACAAAGATCAAGGCTCAAAGATCCGATAGCTGAAAGCTGAAAGCTGAAAGCTGAAAGCTGAGAGCGGAAGATCACCTTTGCATTCCTGGGACTCAATAAGCTCCAAAACTTCAGGCACTTGAATTCCAAAACTCATTACTAGTATACTATACGTACGTCTACTATATAACGTTCCCTTTCACAACTGACTTTGTACACTAGACCACACTTTCCGCAACATCAAATCCATGCCTCAAAACTCACCGTTCCCAAACCTAGGTTCCAACCGGAGAACAACTCTCAGCTTCCAACTCCCAGAGAGTTTTATGTCACTTTTTTTTCGAGAGCCGTTTTTAACAAAAGCCGTTCACGCCGAAACTCTCAAAGCGTTATCCCAAATTTTTCATCACCCCCGCTTTTGAAGGAGCCTCCAGCTTCAAGCTGCTTGCTCCGGAAAAATCGACACGAAACAAGACAATTTAAGAATTCAGGTTCAAATCACTACCAAGCCTCGAAAGAAATTGACAGCCGAGATCTCCTACAAAGATTGGAGGAGTGGCAAGCAAAATCATTCCAAAAAAGAATCAAGAGAAACAGATGATGAGCTTGACGAGGTGGATGTTTCCTATGGAAACCGAAAGGGTGCTAAAAAAAACAATAATTAGACAACACAAACTCTGACTCTCAGCCGTGCCCCGGAAGGCTCCGCGCATCTGGACAGCTAGTGGCTTGCCGATTGCAGCTTGAAGCTAATTTAAGAATTCAGGTTCAAATCGTTACCAAATAAACTCAAAACACACTGCTCCAACTCGCCCCGCATACGACCCGAGTACAACCCTGGTATGCCCCAATACGACCCATGCCAAGCTAGAAGCTTCCCTTCAGTTACCCAAAGAACGGACTTTCCATGAAGACGACATGAAGATTCCTCTCCGAATCCACAAAGATGTCGTGGCAAATCACGTTTCCGAACGTCGCCGCCGCCTTATCAATTTCCAGGTCAATCGCGTCAAACTCGTCGTCAGTCGGCAACTGACCGATCACCACTTCATGAATCTTGACCGGGTAGCCCTTCTGGGTGTCAGCGTAGCCGAGCGAGATGATGATTTTGTCGTCCGGAAGGTGCTCGATACCCATACTCTTAACCGCGATGGCCCCACCCGCGGTAAACATCAGAATCCTGTGCGCAAGTTGAGAAATCGAGTTCCCTTCAAAGATTCGGAACCGACCATGAAATTGTTGTTCGTGAATAGACATGTCGCCATTGTACGATTCAGTCTAAAAAAATGCCTAGTCGGCAAAACGGGTCATTTCCTGACCCGTTTTACCTAGTTCGACAGAGTAAGGCAGTCCGCAGGAGGCTGGCGGTGTACATCAACTTCAACTTTTCGCCCGGCAACGGCTTCCGATCCCAATACTCACCAAATAGCCCCTGCTCGTTTCGGCACTTCTCGAAGATTGATGCGACGAGTTTTTGGACTTCATTCGGTTTAGTTTCGATGAGCACCTCCAGTAAGTGCATGCC
>JAYVHY010000142.1:0-2073 GCA_043770615.1 Armatimonadota bacterium
AGAACAGACTAGCAAGAAACCAATGATAATCGTTGCGACGACTTGCTGGATCAAATTGCGGTAGGCGTGAAACTTTACGTAAGGCGATTTTGCCCCGATAACTGCTCCCACGATTGGTCCCAAGTAGGGAAAGAATATCGCGGCAATATTGACGCCAGCAGCAAGGGTACGGTCTTTCTGACTGATTTGGATCATTCCTTTCGAATACCATACTCGTTTTAGAGTTCTTTCGTTTCACCGGGTAGCATTTGGCGATTAAGAGCGCACTTAAGTCCTACCGATTGAATCAGTTCCTCAATGGACTACTGTTTTCTACCGCTTGGACCATTCATACGGTTTTTCACTTAAAACACATCCATTTTGGCGCATTCATGGTTGTCTTCATGGGAACCCTGTATGAGCTTTCGATCCTGCTCTTCGAAGTCCCAACTGGCATAGTTGCGGACCTATTTAGCCGGAGAATGAGCGTAGTGATTGGCTGGTTTGTTGTCGGAATCGCGTTCTTCATTCAAGGGGTTTGGCCGATCGCGGGAGTGGTGATTGCCGCCCAGGTGATCCTGGGAATCGGCGACACGTTCGTGAGCGGAGCCCACGACGCATGGGTCGCCGACGAGATTGGTTTCACCGAGCCTGACATGAGTGCCGGACAAGCTTTTCTGATCGGACAACGGGCATCATTTTGGGGTCGAATGCTAGGACCGGTCTGTGCTCTGGCATTGTCACTTCATGGGTTACCTATGGTCTTAACGGTAACGGGCATTGGTTTCTTTATCTTTGCAATCAGTACTTCGTTTTGGATGACCGAACGAGGATTCCAGAGAGGCGATCAGGAAAGAAAATTCTGGGCAACGTTTCGGGAAGGATGGAGCCTTGTGCGACTCTACCGGTTGCTAGCATTGGTTTTACTGGTAAGCGTTTTTTACGGCTTTGCAAGCGAAGGATTTGATCGCCTTTGGCAAAAGATCTTCATGGATGTTTATCAATTGCCACGAGTAGGTCCCTTCGACGACACGATATGGTGGGCTTCGTTTGGAATCCTTAGTCAAGTCGGCGGTATGGCTCTTAATCTTGGAATGTCGAAAGTTCTCGATACGCGTTCGGCGAGGTCAATTACGAGTGCCTTGTTGTGGCTCACCGGGACGCTTATCGTCACCCTCCTGGGATTTGCCCTTACAAAGTCATTTGTCGTTGCCATCGTTCTCTACATCGTCAGTCGGTCCATTCGAAGAATGGTTGATCCGCTCTTGACAACCTGGACGAATCTGTATGCTCCTCCTCAAACTAGAGCAACGATCCTCTCGTTCTCGTCCCAGAGTCACAGTCTTGGCGAAATTTCGGGCGGACCGATTGTCGGCGCCATTGGTCAGAAAGTTTCCGCGATGATGGCAGTCGCTACCGCGGCGCTGCTGCTCCTCCCAACCTTGCCCGTCTTGTTTGTCGCGAGAAATTATAAGTCCGACGACAAGAGCTGATTCTTAAGCGCTAATGCCGCGTCCGCCAAGCTGCCACCAAATTTGGTTAACTCTACGTTAATGTCGCCAACTGGAGATTCGATCGATCCGGCTACCAGTGCAACTCGCTTGCCTTGCGCACGTGCCAAGTTAATGACTTGTCCCGGAGCTTTGCCCATCATCGACTGTTGGTCAAATCTTCCTTCACCAGTAATCACGATATCGGCCCAAGCAATCTTATCTTCTAAATCTCCAAGATCCGAAATGAGTTCAAATCCGGACCCAATTGCGGTTTGCCCTCCAAGTCCAAATCCTGCGGGAATACCCCCGGCTGCACCCGCCCCCGGAAAATCGAGATTGAGCTTGAATATCTTAAACGCATGGAGCCAAAAATTTGAAAGTCCTTTCTCCAACTCCAATATTTGAGGTGGATCTGCTCCTTTTTGAGGCCCGAAAATAACTGCTGCTCCAAGATCGCCTAACAAGGGATTGTTCACGTCAGTCATCAAGTTAAGATTGACTCTAAGGGCAGGACCAGGAAGAATCCGATGCAATTCAATCAAATGACCTCCTCCGGGCTCAATTTCCTTGGCATATTGGTCAGGAAATTGCCAACCAAGTG
>JAYVHY010000143.1:0-4568 GCA_043770615.1 Armatimonadota bacterium
TGAAGAGCGACACAACGGAAGTCGGGCAAGCGGTTGACCACGTCATGAAGTACGCCATCGCTAATCCTGGCGTCGCGTTCTCGTTGACGCACAACGGACAAAAGGTGATTTTGACCAACGGGAGCGGTGATCAGCTTGAGGCTATTTCGGACGTTTGGGGACGAGATACTGCTCGGTCACTGGTTCCGGTTGATGCTGTGCTTGGCGGTCTACGATTGGTTGGTTATGTTTCGCCACCGCACATTACGAAGCCAACTCGGAACCTCCAGTATCTATATGTGAACGGGCGTCCGATGAAGAGTCGAACGCTGATGGTTGCTCTCGATCAGTCGTTTCGAGACTTGACGCCGGAACGACGATTTCCTCTCGTTGCCCTCAACATAGAAATCGAGCCTTCTCGAATTGACGTTAATGTTTCACCGACGAAGACTGAAGTTAAATTTCAGCAAGAGGGCGTTGCTTTTGAGGCTTTGAGAGTCTGTATTCGCGAAGCACTGCTCGCTCACGGGATGATGCCGAGTGCGTCGGCGATTGCTACCGCCAATCAGGCGTTACGGGAGGCTCAGGGCTCGCCTTTTGGTCAAGGATACACTGCTCCGACTGAGCTTTCGATTTACGCCCAGTCGCCTTTGCCACATCATGCGGTTACCTCGCAGGATCAAGGCAAGATTGACTTCAACGATTTCGTTCCGTCCGCCATTGTCAATCAATCTGGTTTAGGTCATCCATCGATGCAGTACATCCAGCTGTTGGATGACTTGCGGATCATTGGGCAGGCGATGAAGACTTTTATCATCGCCGAGACTCGGCACGGGCTGGTGATCGTGGATCAGCATGTGGCTCATGAGCGAATTTTGTATGAGTATCTCTGCGGATTGAAACGGTCCTCGTTGATTGAAAAGCAGGCGCTGATGTTGCCGGAGACGTTGCATTTGGATCGCCGGGCGGCTCTGTTGCTCGAGGAGAGATTGGACGAAATTCGAAGCGTTGGATTTGATCTTGAGTCGTTTGGCGGCGATGCTTACGTGGTTCGTTCGATACCGGCGGCGTTGCGAGGCAAAGATCCGATCAAGTATTTGAAGGATTTGATTGACGAATTGGTTGAGTCATCGGTGACTCGGAAGTTAGTTCCGACTCGCGAGCAGATTTGGATCATGTCGTCTTGTAAGATGGCGGTCAAATCGGGCGATATCTTGAGTCATGCTGAGATGGAGAAGTTGATGATTGACTTGGCGACAACTGAGAATCCTTACCATTGTCCGCACGGCCGGCCGATTACGGCTACATTGACTAAAGACGACTTGTTACGGCTGTTTAAGCGAATCTAGAATATTGGTTCTGCTCGGTCTTCTTGACAAGATGGCTGCTCCATAAAGTATTAGTCCTGACCCGAGAATCTTAAGGTTCAGAATTCGATCTCCGTCAGCCGCTGGATCGGGAGTAAATGGTATTGGTGGACTTAACAAGTCCGGTGTCGGAGGCTTGGCGATCCCGAAGTCCCTTGAATGCAAAATAATTACGGCTCCGGCTATGAAAAGGAAAATGGAAATACCAGCCGAAACCACAGCGTGGAGACTTTGAGATAGAATATCTTCCTTCTTGGCAAAAACTGGTGCGCTCATTGTGATCTCCATTTTAGCATTGACTAGGAATTTCGGTGATGAGATTGAAAGTCCCGTTTGCGGAGCGGGGTCACTGAATCTTGAATCGTCTGACAAAACAATGGTTTGAGATCTAGTCAAATAACAGAAAATAGCATAAACTGTTATCTATGAACGTTTCATTAACCCCTGAACTTGACAAGTTCGTTGCCTCCAAGGTCGAATCAGGTGAGTACGCGACGGCATCAGAAGTCATTCGCGACGGCCTGCGGATGCTGAGAGCCGCTGCGGATGCACATCAAGCAAAGCTCGATACTCTTAGGGCTGACATTCGAATTGGAATGGAAAGTCCTCATCGCGACGGTGCCGAAGTCATGAGTGAACTAAAGGCAAAATACCAATGACCTACCGCCTTTCCAGTGTCGCTGAGGCGGATCTGGATGAAATCCATGAATTCATTGCAAAGGGAAGTCCCCGGCACGCGGTCCAAATGCTGGTGCGTTTTGAAGGCATTTTTAACTTGATTGCTGACGCACCCATGGCCGGAACATCACGGAATGAATTGCAACAAGGAATCCGAAGCTACCCTGTCGGCAGCTACATAATCTTCTACCACGTTGATGATCAATTTGTTATTGTTGATCGTATCCTTCACACCAAGCGTGACATCGAATTCATCTTCAACCCAAACTAAATGCTCATCTTAGGAATAGACCCTGGACTGGAGAGTGTTGGCTACGGAGTGGTTCGCAAAGTGGGCTCGAAGATAGAGGCGGTTGATTACGGGTTGATCAAGACTCCTAGGATTTTGCTGCCTGAGCGGTTGAAATTGATTCACGACGGAGTAGTCGAACTGATTGAGAAACACCACCCGGACGCGATGGCGACTGAGCGTCTGCTGTTTACCAAAAATGTCACTACGGCGATGGACGTGGCCAAGGCATTAGGGACGATTTTGCTCGCCGCGGCGGACACGGGAATTGCGTGGGCAGAGTATTCGCCGCCCGAAGTCAAGTTGTCAGTCGTTGGCACCGGAAAGGCGGACAAGAAGCAGGTGACCTTTATGGTTCGCCGGTTGTTAGGGCTCAAGGAAGACCCGAAGCCGGACGACGTCGCCGACGCGTTGGCAATTGCCATTTGTCATGCGTTTCGTCACAATATGCCGAAATAAGTTGGAGGTGCCCACTCCTCCTAGCCCTTTCGGACCACGATAGATTTTGTTTGAGGCAAGAACTCGAATTGCGCTGTATGACCGTTCAAAACCACAGGGATCTTCTTGCCATCAACTGTCACGGTTACTTTTCTCCACATCGGTGGGGTTTGGACTTGCATCGTTAAGGGAACCGTATACAAATGAAAAGGTACAAGGTCGGCACGATTGAATACGGGAACAATAGTTCCATCGGGCTTGACATCTATTTTGACCAACGCTTCCCTTTCTCTGGCATATTTCCAAACTGTTCCCGTTGGTGCGATCCACATTCGTTCCTTATTGGAATCCAGAAACTTGAATAATATGCTCATGTTATCGACGCTCGTACTGAGCCATTCACCACCAACTCCATGAAACCCAAGTCGTCGCCAAGAGTTTGTCTCCAAAGCCATTCTCGGAAACCTCGTAATGTCACCTTGACCATCTTCGTAAAAGTCCTGTCGGCCGGGCAAGAAAAGGTTGTTTTCCTTAAGTATCCGACCGAGATCACTTTCACTTACCTCCCACTTGACTCCTCCTGGAGTTCCAAACGGAGTCAAAATGGGATGCCCAACAATTCTCTCGATAATTTTGGCAACGCTGCCAATTTCGGTTGAAGCTTGATCGGCACCAATCGTATCGGCATGGTGCATTGTGTGGTTTGCGAGCTCGTGTCCGGCTCGAGGAACCTGCTTCTCCCAAACATCCCTTGCCGCTTGATACTGGGGCCGACCGGGATTGATAAAGAACGTTGCATGGAATCGATATTGTTGAAGCAACGGGATCAAGTTTTGGACTTGCGATGTCATCGAATCATCATATTCTAGGCTAAATGCACATGGCTTCCCTTGAGCGAATTGGGTTATGACCGGCTCGGCCAAAGCATTCCCGATCAAAGAAGCCGACAGGATGATAGACAGCCTAAGCATATTAGGCAGAATACCTGTCCTATATGCCAAAGTAAGCCATGCCTATAGTGCCGTTAATGTTGCTCATTCAGGACCCAGTTGTCATGGAAGAACGGTTGATTGGTCCGGCAATTCCGATTTCTGGAGGGCGAGTAAAGGAGCTAACAATTGAAGGTTCGACAGCAACATTGTTCATTCCGGACGCTTGGAAAAAATCTCGGCGGAATCACCTTTGGGCACACTTCCATTCACCGGCATGGTATGTCGTTTCCGAGTATCAAAGTGGCAAAAAGAACGACCTATTGTTGGTCTTTAATTTAGGACAAGGATCGTCGGTTTACGAGGCGCCATTTAAACAGCGAAGCATCTTCCAGAAGTGGGTTTTTGCCGTTGAAACCGAACTCGGTATTGGAATCAAAATCAACGATCTCAACTTTACGAGCTTCTCGGCGGGATTTGGCGCCGTTCGTCGATTAGTCGACGACCCCTATGTATTGAAGAGCCTTCGGACAGTTATTTTAGGGGACTCAATGTACGCATCTTTGGATCCGGCTAGTAAGGAAAGGAAAGCTCTCAGGGAGCATGTGGATTGTTGGAGACCTTTGGTTGATCGTGCCCTGAAAGGCAAGACAACGGTGATCATGACCACCTCGCAAATCACACCCCCTTACGCCGGAACATGGGAAGTAGCAAAAGCACTGGTGGAGTCTACTGGTGGAGCCATGATTGACGCCAAAATGGGAGATTGCCCGGCGTCATCGATATATGGGCAGCGGCTTTTGCGGCGGTACGACAAAGGTAAATGGCATGTCTGGAGTTACGCAGGCAAAACTCCAGAAGCACATATGACCCATGCTCGACGGCTTG
>JAYVHY010000144.1:0-25046 GCA_043770615.1 Armatimonadota bacterium
TCTAAAGTTGCCAAGACTTGGGTCCAGTATTCGATCGGTGATGAAGGCGCCTGAGGTTCCAAGTCGTATTCTCCATTGTCGCGGATGTACTCGTCGAAGTCCAAGCTGGATGATTCAAATTCTCGATCAAGGGAATTGAGGGCGTCCTCATTCTCGCAGTATTCTAAATAACCAATAATAACGGCGATTTGGTCCTTCGAGAATTGGTGTTTGTCGTGGTTGTCCCGCGGGACAAGGCGAAAATCGTCGAGAACTTGATCACCAAAGATTAGGTGTCGTGCTATGGCGGCGGCAATGTAATATCGGAATCCGATTGCGTCGAGAAATGACCAGTTTGAGTCCCTATATTGGATTGTCCAAGCAGGATCGTGGGCGACGTCCATCCATGAAAAGTCCGTTTCTTTGGCTAGGGCACATTCGTGGTCCGAAGCTGAGCCGTAGTCATCTATTACGTCGGCTTGGAGCCACGAAATACCGCCATCACGAGTTACGCCTTGAAAGGCAGACTTCAATTTTTCGAGCAACAGTTCAGAATGAAGAACGGCCATGCCAAGTTCAAATTACCGATGGCTTTGCGAATAGTGCTCTGCGAGGATATCTTCACCGAAGTCACCATCGAAGTCTCGCCACACTGCGTGGATGTGGTTGGCTTGGTTTTGGGTGTTGTCGAATTCGATCAGGAATTTTGAACCTTGGACTCTGTAGTAGTGCCCTTCTCCCGGTTTGGTGCCGCCCATCCATGCGAAAACCAATGTGTCTGGTTGGACTCGTCCGAGGCGACGCTTCGCTTCTTGCGAGGTTTGCCCATCGGCGTATGTCTTTACGAGACTCATCAAGGTCTTCTTTTGAGATGAGTTTAGGGCACTGTACGAAACTCCAAGTTTGTCTTGAAATGCGGCTCGTCGGGAATTGCCCGTGACTATATCCGCGGGAGAATTCCCCGAAAGTATTGCTGCCTTTAGTTGATCAGGCGTTAGAGCATTTAGCAATTGAAATCCAAGGTCTTCTTCTTGGGGAAGCGCTCTCAGTCCTTCGTGAGGACCAGAACGAACCTCGGCGGGGTTTGACCCAAAAAATTGCGGACTAGACGAAACCAGCGCGCCGTCTTTGTAGGTGAAGTTTAGACTTACATGGTGTCCCTCATATCGCCAGCCCCACAATCCTTTGAGTTGTGGTTGACCGAAAAAGGTAAACGTGTAGAGTCGTTTGTCGCGACCTGGGTTCTTGTTTTCTAGTTCGTACAGTACGTCTTCGAGGCTCTTGATAACTTCCGTCTTCTTGTAGCCGGAATCGCTCAGGGATGCTTTAAGAAGGGCAGAAGCTAGTGTTGCTTGCTCTGGCGTCATTTCACCAAGATTAACTCCCTCTCTTGAAGCAGGAACGTATCGCCAGTTGGTTCGGTAGGCATCATCAAATGTCATAACCGCTTTTGAACGCTGCTGCACCGTCAGGGAATTGAGAAACCTCGTTGCGAGTACCGCTTGTGGTGGCGTTCGGGAATATTGCCCCACCGCGACCGACATTAACACGATTCCACCAACAAACGCCAACCGACTCATGCTGTCATTATAGATTAGTTGTGCTTTAATGAGCACGACGTTCGAATTGATGAATAGCCAAGCATCTTTGACCGTTGAGCCGATTGGATTTGTTCACTGCGCTAAGCAGCTCAAGTTTGAGGCTCCGCATCAACCAGACTTGACGTCATCGGAGACCAACACAGTCGTTTTGTTGCCGGGCAAGCAATTTGAGATTGCGTTGGAGGACTTGGCTGGTTTTGACCGGATATGGCTAGTATGGTGGTTTGATAAGAACAAGACTTGGCGACCTAGAGCGATGCCGCCAAGGGGACCTGCGAAGCGTCGAGGAGTGTTTGCCACTCGATCGCCTCACCGTCCCAACCCAATTGGATTGACCAGTGTTCCTTTGATCTCGGTTGAAGGACTGACGCTTACGGTTGGTGCGTTGGACTTGATGGATGGAACGCCGATTTTGGACATCAAGCCATACATTTCAGCTGTCGATGCATTCCCCGATAGTAGTTTGGGGTGGGTTGGTGAAGTCGAAGAGCATATCGCAAGTTCTCCACGTTTCGAAATTGTTGTTTCGGATTTTGCCACAGGACAGCTCAATTGGCTGCATGAGAAGTGGGGGATCGAGTTTGCCGAAACGGCATTCGCCAAACTTGCGATTGACCCAATGCCACATCGGACTCGCCGAATTTTGAGAATTGAAGATCGGTATCGAATTGCTTGTGGTCCGTGGCGGATGTTTTACACGATTGAGGGACAACGAGTGACGATTCTTGAAATTCAAAAGGGTTATTCGGATGAATCGTTGGTCTTGCCTGGTCACGAAAAGATCATTGATCGCGAAGCTCAGATTGAATTTGCGAAGATTTTTGTTCAGACTTCATGATTCTTTGTCCGTCTGCGCTCAGGCGATAAGGTAGAACCTCGGCATGAAGAAACTTGCGACTTATGTCCTGACTGCCGTCATATCGGGGGCTGCGGTTTTGGCGATATCCCAGACTCAGCAAAGGGCAAACCCGGATTCTCAATATCGGTTGGGTCCAGATTCCATAGCTCAACCCGGGGTTCCTAAGGGAGAAATAAGAGGACCATTTGTGGTTAAAAGCAATGTCTATCCAGGAACACAGCACACCTATTGGGTGTACGTGCCAGCTCAATATGACCCAAAGGTCGCGGCTTCTTTGATGGTCTTTCAGGACGGGCAGGCGTTTAAGGACGAGAACGCGGATATGCGGGCGCAGAATGTGATGGATAACCTTATCTACCGTCGAGAAATCCCAGTTATGATTGGCGTATTCATCAATCCAGGACGAACTCCTGAGCAAGATGAGCCATCCCCAAAACGTGGCTGGGGAGATGGGTTTACGAACCGGGGAGTTGAGTACAACACCCCTGATGACAAGTACGCCCGGGTTATCACCGAAGAGTTGATGCCAGAGCTCAACAAGGAATACAACATTTCGAAGGATCCTGAACAACGAGGAATCGGCGGTTCGAGTTCGGGTGCGATTGCCGCATTCATGGTGGCTTGGGAACGACCAAACGCGTTCCGAAAAGTGCTCAGTAATGTCGGGAGCTTTACCAATATCCGAGGTGGAGACATATATCCCGAACGGATTCTCAAGAGCGCGAAAAAGCCGATTCGAATCTATTTGTGTGATGGTCGCAATGACCTTCGTGGTATGCGTAACGGAAAGTACGACCAACGATGGGATTGGTTTTATCAGAACGTTCGTATGAAGGATGCGCTCCAAAAGAAGGGTTACGACATGACGTTTACGTGGGGCATGAACAATCATGGACAGCGGTTTGGCGGGGCGATCTTGCCTGACATGATGCGGTGGTTGTGGCGCGATGGACCGGTTTCAACCGATCCGAACGATATGGTCGAGCGAGATTTCCGACAACCGGCGCAGCGGTAGCCAGTTTCGCGGCTACTTTGAATTGCTAACGCATCGAAAGCCGGTGTGACAAAGGCCGGTGTCAGCCGAAGATTTCATGCGGGCAGTGACTCGATAGCCTTTGCAATAGCAGTCGGCGCAGAGAAATGATCCTCCGCGAACGACGTGCTTAGGCATGTTTGGTTCGTCGGGATCGTAAGAACTCTTCGGTCCTTTTGGGTTCGTTTTTTCGGAGTTGGCATAGGCATCGGGGCGATACCAATCGAGGCACCACTCCCACACGTTGCCACCGATATCGTACAAGCCATAGCCATTCGGCTTAAATGTGCCAACTGGTGAGGTCGTCATAAACCCGTCGGTATTATCATTTTTGGCGGGAAACTGGCCCTGCCAGATGTTTGCTTGAGGTTTCTTATTGTTTGGGGCTTCGTTTCCCCAGGAATATTCGGCTCCAACTTTTCCGCCTCGGGCGGCGATTTCATATTGTGCCTCGGTAGGTAGGGTCTTCTTTGCCCATTTTGCGTATGCCGTGGCATCGTCCCAAGCAACTTGGACAACAGGATGGTTCATCTTATTTTTCAAAGTTGATTTTGGACCGGTCGGATGTCGCCACGACGCTCCGGGAACGTAATCCCAGCCTTTGCGTTCGGTAAAAACGAGGGCACCGGGAACTAGTTTTGACTTCGGAACACCGGGGAAATCCTTGGGGTTCAGGGGACGCTCGGCAATGGTTTTGTATCTGGTTGCGGTTACAAATGCTTCAAATTGTTGATTGGTAACTTCGGTTTTGTCGATCCAAAATCCGCTGAGTGTCACGGAATGAGCCGGACTTTCGTCCGAAAGTCCACTATTAGAACCCATTTTGAAACTTCCACCCGGAATCCACACCATTCCAGGCTTTAAGCTGCCAATTGCAATTCCGAGGACAATACAAATCATTTTGTTGAACTGTGAGGCTTAGAGACTACCTTCCATTGTCAGTTTTGTAAAAGCGCGTTCGTACTATAATCAAGCTATGATTGCAACCGCGCTTGCGTTGACATTTTTACATGCTCCAGCCTTGAAACAAACACCGAAGTGGAGCTTTGTTGTAGCGGGTGATGGGCGTGCAGACCCTAAGGCCAAGCGTCCAGAAGATAAAGATGGCGTGAACACGCTCATTACCGGTGAGATTGCGAATGCGGTTGTCCAAGAGAACGCAAAGTTCCTGATGTGGACCGGTGATTTGTGTTATGGCTATACCAAGACTGCCGAGGAGTTTGAAACTCAACTGTTGACGTGGCGCGGGTTGTTGGCTCCGGTTTACGCCAAGAAAATTCCAGTTTTGGCTTGCCGAGGCAACCATGAGTCCGGGGCGAAGAATAGCGAAGCGGTCTGGAACAAGGTCTTTTCTGGCCAATATGCAATGCCTGGCAATGGTCCTTCTACCGAGAAAAATCTTAGCTTTTACTACGGCAAAGGAGATGTATTGGCCATTGGTTTGGATCAATACATTTACGGGAAGGAAGCGGTTAATCAGCCATGGCTTGATGGCGTTCTCAAACAGTATCCCAAGCCGTTTATCTTTGCGATGGGGCATGAACCCGCGTTTATGGATGGGAGCCATAAGGATACGATGGACGCACATCCTGAACAGCGCGATGCATTCTGGAACAGCATGATTAACGCCGGGGCTCGGGTCTTCTTTTGCGGTCATGATCACCTTTACGATCATATGATGGTGACTCGTGCCGGAGCGAATCCCGGTCCTGAGGTCCACCAAATCGTGGCGGGAACGGCCGGTGCGCCGTTCTATAAGATTGGGGATTACTCGGGCAAGAATGAGGGTTGGACCTTGAAGCGGATTAACCATATTGATAACACGTACGGCTATTTGTTGGTGACCATTGAAGGCAAGAAGGCAACGGTTACTTTCAAGGGACGAACGGCTCCGGGTGTTTACAAAGCAATGGATACGTTCTCGTATCTTGCGAAGTGACCTTTTGCCAATTTTGGAATGGGCAGACTTAGCAAGTAGTTCTCCATTATTTCACTGTCAATGTACGGATGTTTTTTTGGCGATGAGTCAGCTATTGGCTCAGATCAACTTAGCTTTGAAACCTGTTTTCGATTTTGCGAGGCACAACCGTAGGTTGGTAAGAAGTCGGACGGACCGATTTAGGCGTCGGTGGGCGGCAATATTTCGGCGTTCCATGAGTTTGGCTTCGTTGACATATGCCTTCTGAGCATCAAGGTGTTCGAGTTGGTAGTTAGTCATTCCGGTGACGATGTAATTGGTTACGATTTGCTCCACCACCATTTTTTCGAGAGCGCTGTCGCCTTCCTCGAGGAGATGTTCTCGCAATTGGTTCATGTCGGCGATGGCACCGGCAATTCTTACTGGATCTGGACCGAAGGATTCGATAGCTTGTCGTCGAATTATTTTGGTGAGCTCTCCAAATTGTTGCAGGAGTTTTGGGTCAGTTTGGATAACGTTTGGGTCGAAGAGGGTTGGTTTGGCTTGAGTTCTCATTGTTTTGGAGTTGGGGGTAGGGGGTTTGGGGTTTGGAGTTTGGGGTTTGGAGTCGGGAGTCGGGGAGTCTGTTTCGTTTAACATTGTTTTTGAGTCTGTGAAAATAAAATGTTTGTTTTGTAGCACTGCGACTTTTTTGCGGTTTCGAATTTTTGGAGGTTCAGGATCGCCTGTCGGCGGGGTCGCTTACCGAGACCATTATCAATTGGGAATGATGAAGTTATCCTTCCTATGCCTTCGCCCACAAAGTCGGGCTACGACATAGGCTAAGAGTAGGGGTGCCGCTTTGCGGCTGGTTTGTTCTCGATTAAGAGTCATAGGTTCTTCTTTGGTTCTGATGCTGATTTGAGTCTGCGAAAATAAAATGTTTGTTTTGTAGCACTACGGGGTTGGGGTTAGGAGTTTGGGAGTCGGGAATCGGGAGGCCCCCCGGCTGCTTCGTAGCTCCAGCAGAGCCTTCCGGGATGTCGCTGAGACGACATTGGCTGAGTTCGGAGTTAGGAGTTGGGAGTTTGAACATTGTTTTTGAGTCTGTGAAAATAAAATGTTTGTTTTGTAGCACCGCATTTCTAGGGATCGGTGATTGGGCATGGGACTTTGGTGACGCGACAAGGAATCGAGGAGGATTTGGCCAGTTTTATCCTTGCCTTTTCGTCGTCGGTAAGGGGAACTCGCAGGCGGCTCACGGAATTCCATTTGTCCTGGCGCGATATATAGCCATGGTTGATAAAGGCTTGTTCAATGATTTCGCTGATGCACTTGTCGAGTTGAACGGACTTTGCTTCGATGTCATGACACTGGTCTCGAAAGAGAAAGAGGTGTTCTCGTTGAGCCACTATCTGTTCGTATGCGACGCGCCCGATATCACCAGTACCGAGATATTTTGAGACGACTTTGTCTTTGATCCGGACTTTGTGGATATAGCGAGGCTTGCCCCGATTATTGAGTTCAAGAGCCATTCGATTCTATTATAGTATATCTTTGTCTACTATAAAATGTCAAGGTGGATTCGCTCGCTACCGACTTCGTACATTGGTTTTTGATCACGTGAGGACGGGCATGTTCGAAGATGCAGGAATATACTCGTTGGCAAGGCTCTTCAATTTGTTCTCTAAAGTTAGAAGTACAAACCCAGTGAAGTAAATTAGAATCGTTTGCGATGAAATCCTATTTTAAGTGCATTCTCACCCCAAAACCATCAATGCTGGCGATCTCATTCTTTCTCTTCGGGGTTTGTTTAGCAAATCCGTCGAAGACGCCAAATATCGTCTTCATTTACGCCGACGACCTTGGATACGGCGATGTGTCGGCGTACGGGGCAAAGGCAGTCAAAACTCCAAACGTTGATCGGCTAGCCGCCAAAGGGCTGAAATTTACGAATGCTTACGCGACGTCGGCAACATGTACTCCGTCACGGTTTTCGTTGCTAACTGGGAGCTATGCCTTTCGGCAAAAGGGGACCGGCGTCTTACCTGGTAATGCTGCGCTCATTATTCCAACCGACCGCGCAACTTTGCCTTCGATGATGCAACGGGCGGGATACAAAACAGGGGTGGTTGGGAAGTGGCACCTTGGGCTGGGAAAAGCTGATGTTGAGCAGAATTGGAACAAAGAGATTATGCCGGGTCCCCGGGAAGTGGGATTTGACTATTCGTTCATCATGGCGGCAACTGGCGATCGGGTTCCGTGCGTCTATCTCGAAAATCAAGAAGTTGTTGGACTTGTACCAACGGATCCAATCCAGGTTAGTTACAAGACTCCGTTCCTTGACGAACCGACGGGAACCAGCGAGATAGATCGCCTCAAAATGAAGCCGAGTCAGGGGCACAATCAATCAGTCATCAACGGGATTCCGCGCATCGGCTACATGAGAGGGGGCAACGATGCCCTTTGGCGCGATGAAGACCAGGCCGACACCTTCACGGACCGAGGGATTCATTTCATTGAAGAGAACAAGAGCCATCCGTTCTTTCTGTATTTTTCTACCCATGACATCCATGTGCCGCGAGTTCCGCACAAGCGGTTTGTTGGTCAGACCACGATGGGAGCCAGGGGTGACGCAATTGTCGAATTTGACTGGATTGTTGGTCAGATCACGGCGACGTTGGATCGCCTAAAACTTTCGGATGATACGATCATTATTCTCAGCAGTGATAACGGGCCGGTTTTAGATGACGGATATCAAGACAAGGCGTTCGACTTGATTGGCAGCCATAAACCTGCCGGACCTTTACGGGGTGGAAAGTACAGCATATTTGAGGCGGGAACTCGGGTGCCGTTCATTGTGAGTTGGCCCGGTCACGTACGAAAAGGCACGAGCAACGCGGTTGTGAGTCAGATCGATTTCCTATCGACGTTTGCCAAGCTTTTGAGTCAGCCGCTTCAACCAGACGATGCGGTGGATAGCTTTGATTTGCTCGACGCTTTCCTCGGCAAATCTAATGTTGGTCGCAAATCGTTTATTGAATACGCCGGAACTTTGGCTATTCGAGAAGGAAATTGGAAGTACATTGCGCCGAGTAACAAGGCGGCATACGACTCAAATACGAGAATTGAACTTGGGAATTCAAAGGAATCCCAACTATACGATTTGGCAAAGGATCCGGGCGAAAAGGTGAATCTCGCCACCAAATATCCCGACGTGGTAAAGCGTCTTGCCGACCTTTTAGAGCAGTCGGTTAAGGCGGGTCGAACAAGGAATTAACCCTAAAGTTGACCAGCGAACCACTGCATGCGCGGGCTAAATCCTCAACCCCTAATATGAAGCGGCGACCTTAAGCAGGGAATCATTATGAACCTCAATCCCTCGGTCAGACAGATAAACTCCTTCAGTTTCGCGTTCCAAAGAAAGTGTAGCGAACGACATTAAGCCACGACTCGTCCAGATTCGACGAGATGGTAACGGTTGTCCATTCTGGAATATAGTCCTTAGGGTTGGTCGTCCCTCTTAACGATAACTCATGACCCGGTGATATAGTGATCCAAAGGTCTGAGCTCTCTCCGCACGGGCCGCCGTCGATAATGTCGCCCGTCCATTCGGCCGAACCATCTTTGCGGTTATCGCGGTGCAACTTGAGCCCGAACTTCGGGAGTTCGGTCTTCGCTTGAGCAATCACCTCGCCATACGGTTGTTTCCACGAGTATAGCCTGATCTCTTTTGGTCCAAACGAGCCAGGTCCGATGACTCCAACGTCGACCAATCTGTGACCCTGCAAGAAAAGGTAAGGGTCGTGGTGACGCGGGTGCATGGCCAGCCAACCGGCAGCCAGCACGATAGGGGTTGCTGAGAAGAAAACGATGATGCGCTTCTTGGCTCGAGGACTCACAATTTCATTATAAGACCAAACCTCCCGACATGGTTAGGCATCTTGCGGATGGGTCATTGTGTTTAATCACTCGACGTCTTGGGCTTTTTTTAACCTCAGCAGCGATAGATTCAGTCACTGTTAGGTTCAACTGTCCGTTACTGCTGAGGTAGCCACCTACAAGTTCTTCTTCAGTTAGACACAATTACCCACCCACATCTTGCCGACCTCTTGGATCAATCGGTTAAGGCGGGTCGCACTAGAAAATAGCGTTAGAGGTTGTTTACTATTTTCACTATTCGTTCGATAAGAGCGGGGTCTTCGGAGTACTTTCGCTGGGTTACTATGAGTTTGTTCACCATTCGCTTTTGTAGCTCGGCGGACTTCGGATCTCTCCATAGGTTGCGATGTTCGCCCTTATCTTTGCTGATGTCGAATAGCTCCCACTCGTTTAGCTCGTAGTAAAACATCAGCTTAGCGGTGCCGTCGATCAGAGAAACGCATTTTGGCACCTTGTGCTCGCCATCGTTGCTTTCATAAAAGTGGCCATAGAATGGCTGCTTGGATTGCGCTTTCTTGGTCTTGATGAGTTCGCAAAGGCTTTCACCTTGAATTGCCTTGGGGGGGGTGATGTTGGCGGCATCGAGAATGGTGGGCACCAGGTCAATGTTGCTGGTTACGGTTTTGACCACGCCTGGTTTGACTCCGGGCCATCGCACGATTAACGGGGTGCCCGATGATGGTTCATAGAACCATCGCTTATCGAACCATCCAAACTCACCCAAAAAGAAACCTTGATCCGATCCGTAAATGACAATGGTGTTTTTGGCTAATCCGAGGTCATCTAGCGATTTGAGGATGTCTCGAACGCTATCATCGACTGAGCTGATACAGCGCAAATAATTCTTAATGTATCGATCGTAAATGACTGCATCTCTCGATTCTCCGGATTCGAGTCGTCGATGAAATTCCGCGTCTTGACTCGTCATTTTCGCGAGCCATGCGGTTCGTTGCGCCGGGGTCAAGCGGGCGGGAGGATTGTCGACTAGCAGATCGCTGTCCATGCTCAGGTCTTGGTTTACCCGCATGTGCGCTTTCGCGGCTCCGCTGTTGAGCTCGGCGTAGTTTCGGTTGAAGTCGGGCGGCAAAGAGAACTTGCGATTGGCAAACAGATCTAGTTTGTCCAGATTAGGTTGCCATGGGCGGTGCGGAGCTTTTTGCCCGACCATTAGGAAGAATGGTTTTCCACTCGTTTCTTTCAACCAACTTTTGGCTTTGTCGGTGATGAGGTTGGTGACATAACCGGTCTCGCGATGGGTTCCGGTAGCATTGATGAAGTCGGGATTGTGATAATTTCCTTGACCTGGCAAAATCTCCCAATAGTTGAATCCGGTAGGAGCCGATTCGAGATGCCACTTGCCGATCCAAGCGGTTTGGTAACCCGCTTGCTGGAGGAGTTTCGGAAAGGTCTCCTGAGTCCCGTCAAATTTCGACATGTTGTCTATGTGTCCGTTGGTGTGGCTTAATTTTCCGGTTAGCAGGCTTGCCCGGCTGGGGGCGCACAGAGGATTTGCCGTATAGTGCCGATCGAACCTAACACCTTCCCGGGCGAGTTGGTCGATGGCGGGAGTCTGCATCAGTTTTGACCCATAGGCTGAGATTGCTTGGCGGGCGTGATCATCGCTGAAGATGAACACGATGTTGGGTCGGGTTGACTGGGCAATTGAACAGGCTAAAGCGATGGAAAACATGAGTGCTTGTCGCTCATTCTACTGGAATCGAATTAGAACATAGGTTTTAAATTGTTGATCCGAAATGAAGGCTTCAGCTTATGGTCCCAAATAGGGCAAATGGCATAGTCCAAAACTAACAAGAGTATGGTCCCGTAGAGTCGTTAATGAATCTACATCGAACTCTCGCGAAAGGAAGTTTGGCAATCCTGCTCTTGCCAGTTCTAGTTCTTGGTCAGGACAGTTCCGGTCCAAAAACACCGGAAAGAATTGTAAAGGGAAATACAATCACTTCGATTGCGAATCCTGGAGTCGTGATTAAGGTTCCAAAGAGTTTTCGTCACGCCGGGGCTGATCGGTGGAACCTGTTGGACATTGCAGATTGCGAGATTCATATGTTCGTCGAGGCAGATCGAAACAAAGTTGTGAAGCGATATTTTTGGATTCAATTTGAAGGCTATCTCGACTCTAAGCCCGAGTATTCATACGACTATCATAACGGAACGAATACGAAGCTATACGGACTGGACTTCAATGTGAGAGCTAGGTTTGGAACCAATGAGAAACCAAAGCCAGAGTCTGACCTGGATCATGCATTCGCGATTCTTAAAAAGGCAGGGTATACGCTCCCGCCTGACCTCATGAATGTCCGATTGGTCCATTTGATACCGGAATCGAACAAGCGAAAGGAATTGATGACTATTTATGCGGAGGATATGGCTCTGTCGGGTTTGAAGTTTTCGGATTTCGTTAAGGACGGGAAGATTGCACCGAAGTGGTTAGAGGTTGAACCGAAGCTAATCGCTCGAGCTATTGCAAAATTAAAACTGACTCAGGGACACTGAGATCAGAGGAGAGCACCGTGTCTAAACAGGACGACAAGATCGAGATTGAAAGTTTTACTTCTCCGGGTCACAAGCAGAATGTGGACCGAGAGAAGTACGAGGCGATGCGTAAGGCATTATTGTCGGTTCTTCCTAATGAAGAGCCTGGGTTTACATACAACGAAATGAAAGCCGCTTTGCTGCCCGATCTTCCAGAGCACCTATGGCCGGGTGGTGAAAAGGTTGGCTGGTGGTTGATGGCAGTCCAGCTGGACCTCGAAGCAAGGGTCGTGATTCGCCGCATCCTCACAAAGCCACTGAGATTTGTCAAAAACAAATAGTGCCTTGGAAACTTCGAATGTTTGGTGGGTTTCGTTTTTTTGCCAGATTTGGCGTCCCGGACAGAATTCGAATCTGCGACCTATAGCTTAGGAGGCTATTGCTCTATCCACTGAGCTACCGGGACGTTCGCCTTTGCAGCATCGCAAGGGTACTTTTCAGTTTACTTTAAGTGCGGGAAATGGCAAGTTAAATTGGGTTGGCTCGGCAATAAGATGCCGAACAAGCGGAGAATTTAGCTCAGTTAGGAGTAAATCAACCCTTTTTCGTATTCCTCGTCGAGATTCTTCCATTCGGTTTGGTTTGGTCAAAGGCTGGATTTGGGCTTGATGAAATCGCCCCTACTTTCGTACGCCAGGTTGCCAAACTAGCCTTTAGCTGCGCAACAATCTTCGGTTGACTCTTTGCCAAGTCGTTCATTTCGCCGGGATCTTTTGCAAGATCATAGAGCTCGGTTCGACCATCTTCTTCAAACTCAATGAGCTTCCAATTGCCTCTTCTCACGGCCGAAGCGGGTTCTCCTCCCTGATTTCCGTAGTGAGGATAGGCCCAGAAGATATCTCTGGTCCGAGATTGTTTTCCTTGCAAGATTGCCTTCAAATCAACGCCATCCGAAGACTGAAGTGCCGGTTTATCACCCAGAATTGAGGCCACGGTTGGAAAGAAGTCAAAGGAAATCGCAGGAGTTTTGACATGGGAATTTGCTTTGGTGACGCCGGGCCAACGGATAATGAGTGGCACTCGAATGCCACCTTCGTACATCCAACCCTTGCCTCCTCGATTTGGCACATTCGAAGTTGGCCATCCTTCGGAGGTCGAAAGTCCACCATTGTCACTGGTGAAGATCAGAAGGGTATCTCGTTCCAAATCACATTCGCGAAGGGATTCCATGATCAATCCGACGGACTCATCTACGGCTTCAACCATTCCGGCATACACTGGCTCATCTTGAGTTTGGCGAATCTCACGGAACCCGTCCTGAATCCATTGGTCGGTCAGTTGTAGCCGTTTCCTTTTTTCTCGATACTTGGCTAGTAGGTTGGGCTTTGCCATCAGCGGCGTATGAACTCCGAATGTAGCGCACATGGCAAAAAACGGCCTATCCTTGTTTTCTCGAATGAACTTCGCAGTCTCCATTCCAAGTCGATTGTCGATTTGCTCGCCAACCGGGCCGTCTGGGAGAGTCGCGTTGTCATAGGGAGAAAAGTACTTGTTCCCGGTATAGGGTCCCCCTCGATCGCTGCCCCCCTTGTTTACATCAAAGCCTTGATTCAGTGGTCCAAATCCTGCGCCTCCAACGTGCCATTTTCCAGCAAAAAACGTCTTGTAGCCTTTTGGCTTCACGAGTTCGGCGATCGTAACAAAGCTTGTTTCGAGGCGGTCTGAAGTTGGGGCAGGGAGGTTCTTGGTATTGGCTTTCCAAGCTTTTGGATCGGTTGGTGCACCGGCGTAGTCGGTTATTCCTGTGCGCTGGGGATACTTTCCGGTTAACAGACTAGCTCGCGTTGGCGAGCAAACTGAACAGGCAGAATATGCGTCTGTAAACATTGCGCCTTGCCTTGCAAGTTTTGTCAGATTGGGAGTTTCGTAGAAGGTTGATCCGTACGGCTCAATATCCCGCTGGCCCAAGTCATCGACCAGGATTATCACGATGTTTGGCGGAAGCTGTGGATTGCGCTTTGTCGCCAATTGTGGAATGGCAAGGAGGATGATTGAACTTACGACCATTTTGGGTGAATAACCAATGGTAGCTTATCTTAAGCATTCCTTCTGTATCGAATCTAAGTTGGAATTCCTACTTGATGACGACATGTAGCATATAAGCCACGGAGATTAAGAACATTACGAACGCGGTTGGAGCCAAGATGAGAATTGGAAAGAATGACATCCAAGGGTGGTTGTCGTCCACGTAGAACATGTCGCCAGGCTGGTAAACCCCGAGCGGGTCATTGTTACGCCAGAATTTCTCAGTCTTGATGTATCCACCTTCAACCATATTTCGCGAAATTCTCCCCTTGCCAAAAGTCTTGATAAGGAATTCATTGGTGGAAATCAAGGATCGAAGGGATTGATCTTCGGGGCGGAGATCTGACAATGTTCGAGCAACTAACATCGGCTTCAAACCCAAACTCTGCGAAAACATGCCAATGGAGACTCCGCTTGGGGCATCCATTTCTGCGAGCATTAGTCGTTGATACACAAAGGCGGCTTCCGAAGGGTTCATTTCGGTTCCGGCAATCAAGTCATCCGCAGAAATCATCATCTTCAATACTATAACGGAAAAGCAGACGAAAAGCGATCCCATTGTTATCGATCTTTTGCAGTGATCATGAGATTGCGTGGGAGGTTTAGACTCTTGCGCGGTGAGCAAAGAGAAGATTTATAGCCTCGCCAATTCGGTTTCGGGATGTTCCAGGCTTAGTCACGATCGGATGGGCGAGCGGAGTATAAGTTGGTGTTGCATTGGTGAAATAGGGTCGGAGTTTTTTTAGCATCGGGAAACGATTTTCGCTTAAAAGTTATTCGGTATTCCTGAACATGGAATGAAAATCGGCATTCCCGGTGCATCCAACTCCACATCAGTCATATCCGTTCAACACCCTCTAAGCCCGGACAATTTGGTTTTGACATGGTCAAGGCTTGTTCACGATCGGATTGGCGAGGCAGCCGTTCAGGGTAATTGCCTTGATTCAAGATGGGTGAGCGGTGTATGGGAGGGTGATGCTTGGATGAAATAGGGTCAGAGTCTTTTTAGCATCGGGAAACGACTTTCGCTTAGAAATTATTCGGTATTCCTGAACATGGAACGAAAATCGGCATTCCCGGTGCATCCATTTCAGTACCAGTCGTATCCGTTCAACACCCTCTTAGCTTCGCCAACTTATTCTTGGGACATTCGATGGTTTGTCGAAATCGGATCATCAAGGCATCCGGTCAGGGTAATTGCCTTGATCAAAGCGAGTGGGCAACGCGGACAAACGGGGCTTCATTTTCTAACAACCGGGATGCTTGAAGGGCGGACGGTTCGTTGTCAAACCGACCAAATACAGCGGAGCCTGAGCCGGTCAAACCTGCATCCTTTGCTCCGAGGGCTAGGAGTCGTTCGATCAGATCTAGTGAACCGCGCGGAGCAACTCGCTCAAAGTCGTTGTAAAGGATATTGCCGTCAGGAAATTCTTGCCATTCGTAATCTATGGTGTCCAACCGGTCGTACGCGTCCTTTGTACTACATCGATCTGCTGGCTGAGCCACCAAGTACCATTCGACTGGATTTGGCGACGGAATCGAAGTCAATTTTTCGCCATACCCTTCGGCTCGGGCGCGACCGCCAAGCAAGAAGAAGGAGACATCGGCGCCGATGGACTTAGCAATCGCCTTTTTCTCATAGTCAGGTAATGCCGATGACATCAGTGACTTTGCTGCGCGAATAACTCCGGCAGCATCACTGCTGCCGCCCCCGAGTCCAGCTTCACTGGGTATTCGTTTCACTAATCGAATTGCAACTGGCGGGAAGTCCGCAACTTCCATCATTAATCTTGCGGCTCGTACGACGGTGTTGTCTTCGGGCACGTTTGGGTCATTGCACTCAAAACTTAGTTCCGGGGCTCTTTCGATATGAAGTTCATCGTACAAGCTAATTGCTTGAAAAACCGATCGGATTGGGTGGTAACCACGATGGTCTTTTTTTTCCACACTCAGGAAGAGGTTAAGTTTGGCGGGACATTGGATAATCAAGCTCAATGACTGCCTTCCGCCTCGTTGACTACTTCCACTTCGCTATCCATTTCTGGTTCAAAATGTCGGCCCAGGGTCTCGTTGAAATCTTGTTCTTTTGTTACCGGCGGGATTACGGCAACCGTTTTTGGATAGTGGGATAAATCGAGTTCATCGAGGGCACGATCAATGGCGCTCAGTTGCGCTCTTGCCTCTGCCAATACGGAAAGGAACTCCTCGGAGCTTAGCGACGGATTCTTTCCGATCAACCGATAGCCAAGCATCTTGACGCGAAGGTTATCGAGAGTCGTCATGAATACGGTTGACTGGGCTTCGGTTCGCTGGATACCCGCCATCAGCTCATTGTAATGACCCCGATATTCGCCAAGATTCTTCTCCGCAATCCGATACAGCTCTTGAGCTTGTGGATCAGTGGGTTTAAACATCGGAACACCCGGACGAATTCGATCCACGCCTTCTGATTGAAGAACTTCCTCGAACAAGATATCGGCCCGACGCAAAGCGTTGTAAATCGTCATCGCAAGATCGCGGACGGTATCGGGCAGCTCTTGAAACTGGGCAATATCCGCCCGCTTGAGTTTCTTAATGCCATCTTCAAAGCTCTCAAATCGTTCGCGACAGCCGTTCCAGAGGCTCATGAATCGAGAGTTGATAAACCGTTTTCGCTTTGCAGCTGCGTCCGCGCGATTGTAATGGACAATCGAACTAAAAAGAAATCCCACGACAAGGGGAGCCGGACTTCCCGAGGAGGAACTTATTGCCCCACAAACGAGCAGAAACAAGATATGCAATATGATGCGATTTGGGCGCAAGAAGGCTCGCCAAAAAATCCGTTGGTCGGCTTTTCGAATCTCCTCGCTGAGCATCTCTTAACTTTACGGGATTGGGGGTCGCATTCGTTGTGTTTCAAACACGCTTTCTACGGCAAATGCGGTTTGAAGCAGCTTTTCGTCGCCCATTTGGGGTCCCATCAATTGCAATCCCACGGGAAGATTGTGGGCAAATCCTACTTGCAATGATATTGCGGGGAAGCCACCCATGTTGGCGGGAATGGTGCAATAGTCGAGCAATTTGAGTTGCATGGGGTCTTGGCTCATTGCTCCTAACGGGAATGCGACGACGGGGGCAGTTGGAGAAACGACGAGGTCGAAATCTTTAAATGCGTCATTGAATTGTTGGGTCATCATTGCTCGAACTTGCTGTGCTCGCAAGTAGAAAGCATCATAGTAACCGGCGCTGAGGGCATAGGTTCCGATCATGATTCGGGCTTTGACTTCGTGACCAAAACCATCGGCCCTGGTTTTTGCGACCACGTCAATATGTCCTTGCCCTTCGGATCGAGGGCCGTACCGGACTCCATCGAATCGCCCTAAATTCGAGCTTGCTTCGGCGGGGGCAATGATGTAATACGTCGTGACACCGAGCGGAATTGACGGTATCGATATTTCGGTAATCTCCACACCTTCCTTTCGCAGTTCATCTAGTGCTCGCTCGGTAATGTTTCTTACCTCGGGATCCGTTCCGTCGCCATACATTTCCTTAGGGAATGCGAGTTTGAGCCCCTTGAGTGAGCCCTTCTTCAAGTCGGCAATGT
Source organism: Armatimonadota bacterium (assembly GCA_043770615.1). Classification (GTDB taxonomy): domain Bacteria; phylum Armatimonadota; class Fimbriimonadia; order Fimbriimonadales; family Fimbriimonadaceae; genus Fimbriimonas. The sequence continues at coordinate 17,473 of JAYVHY010000144.1, forward strand.
TGATCTGAGAATCCGGAATAGACGTAGAATCTCGGTCACAATGACCGGTGACAACGTTGGAAATAATTGCTGCATCTTCGACGGTCTTGGCTAGAGGACCAATTTGGTCAAGGCTCGATGAAAAGGCGACTAGGCCATACCGACTGCATCTTCCATAGGTTGGTTTGAATCCGACTATTCCACAGAAGGAAGCGGGCAGGCGAATTGAACCGCCAGTATCGGAGCCGAGTGCAAGTGGAGCCATATCCGCAGTTACGGCGACCGTTGAACCCCCAGAAGACCCGCCAGGAGTTCTAGTGAGATCCCAAGGATTTTTGGACAGTTTGTAGGCTGAAGTCTCGGTTGACGATCCCATCGCAAACTCATCAAGGTTCGTTTTGCCAATCGTAATGGCACCAGCGTCCTTAAGTTTTTGAATGACGGTAGCGTCATAGGGAGGAATGTAACCCTTCAGAATCTTTGAAGCACAAGTTGTTTCGATCCCATCGGTCGAAATGTTGTCCTTGATTGCAACCGGGATTCCGGTTAGCGGTCCGGCTGTGCCTGCGTCGATTGATTTTTGGGCTTCTTCAGCCTGAGCGAGGGCTTTTTCCGAATCAACGGTGAGGAATGCTCCGTACAAGTGATCTTCGGACTCTATACGATCGAGGAAAGCTTGAGTAACTTCGCGTGCGGAGACCTCTTTTGATTGAAGCTTCGAGGCGAGCTGTGTCGCGGTAAGTTGGGTAATCATTGAACCCCTAATCCTCGATAATCATAGGGACTAGGAATAACCCGGCTTTGCTAATCGGGGCATTCTTCAGGGCAGATTCTCGGCGTAGCGATGGTTTGCTGAAATCTTCGGCCCATACGTTGACCAAATTGGAAGCATGAAGGATAGGCTCCATTTCTTGCAAGCTCAGCGACTGAATGTCGGAGAAATGACCCAACAGCGCATTAAGTTCAGTCTGTAAAGACATCACTTCGGATTCCTGGAGGTCCAAGCGAGCGAGCTTCGCAACATGCCTGACTTCTTCGAGCGAGATCGCCATTAGACCAAGAGTTTAGCACAACCAATTGATTCATCCTAATCCGAGTTAAGCGAATAAGCCCATAATTCAGAATAGGATGAAGAAACCGTCGTTTGGTGTAACTGCGTTCGCAATTGTAACACTAAGCTTTATTGGCGTTTTGAGGGCGGTTTACGAACCGTCGCTTCCTTCGTCTACGACTGAATACATCGTATCCGTCCCGCCGACTGAGTCTCTGCCAGCCCCAATTGTTGAAATAAATTGGAAGCGTTCGGTCGAAGAAGGGATCAAGGAGGCGAAGAAGCGTAGGATTGGAATCCTTTTCTTCTTTATAGAGCCTTCGAGCATCACGGCTAAGAAGCTCGAAATCAAGGTGCTTCGAGACCCAGAAATGGCCCGGTTTGTCAATCGCAACTTTGTCCCAGTCAAGGTCAATTTGGACCTTTATCCGGAATGGAGCCAGATTATTTTACCAATCCAACGGTTAGGTCGATACTATGATCCGGCCGCAGAATTAGTGGTTTCGACCCAGGATGGGGTACTTGTTGATCACTTTAGTGTAACTGACCCTTTTCAATACTTTGGACCTGAAGCGCTATTGCCTTTTCTTATTCAGTGCAAATCATTGATTAGCCAAGGGGATGCCGTTTTGGATTCTAATGAAGGACTTAAGATGCAGCAATCCGCTGACTTGAAGTCTCTCATCATGACTGGCGCCGAGCCGCTTCCCTATTTTTCTGAATTTAAGGCAAACCTGCAGCGCGAGATTAGCTTGTCTGAACTCGGTAAGTTGAAGGGAGGCTCAACAATTGTTTCGCCAATGGGATTGCGAGTCCTTGCAAAGCTTGGCGAGCCTGATGAAGCAATTTCAATTCTTGAGAGGCTCGCGATGACGCCAATTTATGACGTTGTTGACGGCGGATTCTTTCATGAAGCTCGGGTGGATCCAAATTCGATCACGGTTGACACTAGTAAATCAGCGGCAAATAATGCCCTTAGTGCCGTAGTTGCAGCGCAGTTGGGATGTGTGGCAAAGAATCCGATCATCACAAATCTTGGAATCGATATTGGCAATGGAGTTGTTCGAGAGTTTTTGTCGGGCAACCAAATTAGTACATCGAGATTAAACGACCAAAATGTCGATTTAACGAGTCGGCGGTCAAGTTTGTCTCGACGGCGACTAAACGAGATATTCACACAGAAGGAAAAAAGGGCCCTTCTCACCTGGATTTCCACATCTCAGAGCCAGGATCAAGCGCTAGGTTCCCTCTTGAACCTTTCTGCACTGAATGACCCAGATTTTCTTCAAGTAAGACAAAAATTGCGGGAGAAAATAAAATACACGCCGGGATTGTCTGAATCGGATCATATATCCGTTGACGGCTATATTGCCGCCCGGCTGTTTGACCTTTATCGGTATACGAACGACTCTCGATTTCTTGTTAAAGCTCGGGAAATTGCCGAACAGGTTTATTCTGCGCTTTCCAAAGACTCGGTATCAAGAGTTTTTGGGGATGCGGATTTGGGCGCGGGGTGGCTTGGAAGCTACTTGGCGGTGGCTGACTGCGGCCTATCTCATTTTGCGGCAACCGGCGAAATCTACCCTCTACGCAGTGGCGAGGTTGCCCTCAATTTATCAATTAAGAAATTTAGGGATCCCATCACTGGTTTGTTGGATAATACTGCCCATGATCCTGGTCAAAAATTCTTGTTTAACTCGGCAATTCCAGATTTGGCGGATCGAGGCCGGGAGTCGCTCAATTCCCAGGCTATTCGGTTGGCTTTTAACTACTCTGTGACATCTGAAAGAGACTTAAATCGGTCCGAGTTTCTCGATTTTGCCCAAAGCGTTATGCTGAAACTCAATGCCGTAATGAGGCGAGCCAATACGGGAGGGGCCGGGTTCTATGATGCGGTAGTGGACTTAGTCTCCAACCGAGCGGTTTTGGTCGCCGGTCCTAATAGGGTCGAAATCGCAAACAGGCTTGTGAAGCAGTATCCGTTCAGTCTCATTTATCCAATGTCTGAAGGAGATCTCCCCGCCGAAGATTTCTTCTATGTCCGACGCGGAAATGCACTGGAAGGACCATATTCTGCCGATGAAATCCAGAAAAAGCTGGCTGTCGCAGCCCGTTCCTATCCCCAGTGATGGGTTTTGCGTCATAATTTCTCTCGGATAGGTCGCATAGTGGTCTAGTGCGCCGCACTCGAAATGCGGTGAGGTGCAAGCCTCCGAGGGTTCGAATCCCTCCCTGTCCGCCATTTTGACTAACTTGTGTGACCTACAAGCTCTGGCCAAAACTCGAGGAAGTCTCGCTCAAAGTTCTCGTATTCCGCTTCAAGGATCTTTACTGAAGAGACTAGATCGACCGTTCTGCCCGTTCTTGATTGAATTCTGAATTCCATCCGACTAAGGTTTGTTGTTAGACCTTCAGTGGTGCTGTAATGGTTCAACCAATCCTGTTGCATCATTCGATGGGCGATTAGCCTGCATGTTTCGGGGAGTAAGTCGTTGTGCGCTAGGATAGATTGGTACAGGTCGTCAGTGAAGCTCCGAACCGAAAGGTTGTGAGTCCAGTGCTTGGTCAAAAAGTGATCAAAGAACACGTCAACCAGGGCGTTTCCGTATCGCTGAAATCCGATTAGCCTTTCCTTGGACCGGTTGACAACCGGGTGGGAGTCAGTGAATTGATCGATTCGACGATGGAGCACGATGCCGAATTGAATTTCATAGTCGAGTGATTCGACTTCTTTGCGACCAATGAAGTCGGCGAGAACATTGCCGAGAAGTAACTTTTCGTTCGCAGGACTTAAGACGGCGTGAGCGAGGAGATTCATCGTTCAGATTTTGAGAATTTGTATCATAATGAGTCTATGGATCTTGAATTAGCCATTGTCTACGTTCCTTCTGATGACAATTGGTGGACGGCATATCTGCCCGAAATTCCGGGCGCCGTTGGTCAAGGAGACTCCAAAGAGGCCGCAAAAGTAAATCTGATAGAGGCACTCAATGAGGTATTTGCATTCAGAAGGCAGGAAGATTTGATTGCCAGAAAAGAAGAGTTTGGAACGGTTCACCTCCATATTGCCTAGCGGAATGGAGGCTTCGGAATTCCCAAGTCTTTGCAAATCTTCCACGCCGTTGGGTTTTTTATTTCCTCATGCCTAGGAATTGAAGATACTTGTCCTGTTTGAGTGTTCTTGACCAACGTGTGGCTACCACCTTCTACCATCAGGCACTCCTTGAGTCTCAGGTATTTTAGGAATTCAGATCTCTTCATTTCCCAATCCTTCTGCGTGTCTTAACCGTTCGATTCTGCAAGTGGGTAGCTACCGAGGACGGTCGTTTCCAAAGCTTGTCCTTTTAGTCGATTGATTGCGGCGATTAGGTTGTCATCGGTTCGATGACCAGCGCAATCGGTGTAGAAAATGTATTCGAAAGACGCTCGAGGGGCGGGACGACTCTCGATCATCATCAGGTTTACGCCGTGCTCATAAAGTGCTTCTAATGCTCGGTATAACTCGCCAGGACGGTTTCGGAGATTGAACATGACACTGGTTTTATCACGACCAGTTTTGACTGGTTCGTTGTAGCCGATGACGAGGAATCGAGTTCGGTTTTGGGGGTTGTCGGCAATATGCTCTTGGAGGATAGGAATACCGACCATTTCGGCACCAAGAACGTTAGCGATCGCGGCCCCGGTCGGGTCTTCAAGGGCGGCTTGGGCGGCTCTAGCGGTTGGGACGACTTCGACAATTTCGGCGGCGGGGATATTCATCTTTAGCCATCGTTTGCACTGAGCGCTTGGCTGGGGACCGGCGTAGACGGTTTTGATTTTATCTAAATCGGTGAGGGTGCTAACCAGGTGGTGGTCGATTGCGACATAAGTTTCGGCGCAGATTTTGACATTGGTCTGGGGAAACATATCGAGCGTTTCGGGCACAACTCCAGCGACTGAGTTTTCGACCGGAACAACGCCGTAGTCAACTTTATTATTTTCGACGGCCTTAAAGACATCGGATATGGAATCTTGGGCCGCAAATTCGGTACTGCCGCCAAAGGTTTGAAGAGCTGCCATATTCGTAAATGTCCCTGGCGGTCCCCAGTACGCAACCGTTAACGGCTTTTCGGCAGCGATTGCGGCGGAAATGATTTCGCGGTAGATTGATTTGAGTTGCTTTGGCAGAAGAGGACCGGGGTTAATTGCTGCCAATCGCTCGTAAATTGCTCGCTCACGTTCAGGAGTGAAGAATGGCTTTCCGTCGCGCCCTTTGATTTTTCCTACTTCAATTGCAAGGTCAGTTCGCCGAGACAAAAGGGTGACTAACTCTTGGTCAATTAGGTCAATATCCTTTCGAATTTCATCGAGAGGGCGTAGTATTTCGGAATTAGAATCTTCGCCGCGTAGCATGGACCCTTAGATTATAGAAATGTCTGGTGCCTTTTGGGTTCAAATACAGATAGAATTGTACTATTCCTTGTTAGATTCGCCCGTATTCCATGTATTTAAAGACTTAGACCCGCTCAAGTTAGCGGCGGCGGCCTTGGATATTCTTATTGTGGCGTTCATCATTTACCGGCTTTTGATGCTGGTGAGAGGCACTCGGGGATGGCGAATCCTTCTTGGTCTTTTGGTTTTTGGGGCACTCTTCTTTCTCAGTGGATACTTTGGGTTGACGACGGTTTATTGGATTCTGACCCAGGCCACATTGTTGGGACCGGTTGCCCTTGCTATTTTGTTTCTTCCGGAGCTTCGGCAAGCCCTTGAGGGGTTGACGAAATTATCGTGGTTTCCTGAAAGTGTTACTGAAGTAGGTCATGAGAAGAACCTTGATCGAGGTTCGGTCGAAGAGATTGTCGGTGCGGTAGCGGAGATGGCACGCGACCGCATTGGTGCGATCATCGTCATTGAGACCGGCGGACACTTGGACGAGATTGCTTCTAATGGAGTCATGCTCAATGCCAAGATTACGACTTCATTGCTAGGATCAATTTTCTACGGACAGAACCCACTCCATGATGGAGCAGTTATTATTCGCGGAGACCATATCTTGGCAGCGGCTTGTCGGCTGCCGTTAAGTGAATCAAAAATTGAGCGAAACCTTCATATGCGGCACCGGGCGGCGCTTGGTGTGACGGAACAAAATGACGTGATTGCGATCGTGGTGAGCGAGGAAAAAGGAAGCATACGAGTGACTTCCGGTAATAGTCTTCAGAGCATCGCAAGCAGTGTGGAATTGCGAGAGTTTCTGATCAAAAATACAACTCAGAATGAAGCTGAAGCACCGACGCCACGTCGCAGTTGGAAGCGAGAACGCAAAGAGCTAGTCGTGAAGGAGTTAGTCGACAAGGAGTTGGTCGAGAAATGAGCAAAATAAACGTCCCCTTTGCCCTCCTCTCCCTTGTAACGTCGGTCCTGCTTTGGGCCAGTGTTTACAATGAAAAGAACGACAAGCCGACCCAAAAAACGGTTACGGCAAACCTATCGACCAACAATTTTAAGGCGAGCCAGTACGTGATTACGAAGATTCCGGAAATGGTGGATCTGCCGTTATCTGGTTATACGAAGGATTTTCGGAGGGTATCGCAACAAGTACCATCTGCGATCGTTGACCTCGCAAAACCGATACTTGGAGAACATGACTATCAGGTCATTGTGTTCCCGGCAGGAATCCGGGAGCTCCTTGATCGAAATGATATCAAAGCAAGAATCAAGATTGAAGCCTTGGTGACGAAGAAGGTTGAAGTAAAGGTCAACAAGACCGGCAACCTCCCTAATGGGAATCAAGAAGATTCGCTTGAGACATTTCCCCGATGGATTTATGTTCGAGGTCCGGCTGATTTTGTTCAGAAAGTTAGTGCGGTTCAACTGACCTTAAACCTAAGCGAGCTTAAGCGGTCGCCACACGAAGAAGACATTGATGCAAGGCCAGTAGACGCGAACGGTCGAACGGTTCCCAAAGTGCTTTTGAGTGAATTTGATGATCAGCAGGAGTATCGCGACGATGCTATCAACAACTTAAGGGTTCGTGTCACTTTGAAGTTTGGTCCGATTGCCTTACCTGAGAACCAGAATCCACCGAAGCAATGACCGATATTCGCCCAATTAGGCTTGACGAAACGGATATTTTTCTGAAGATTCTTTGTGATGTTTTTGAGCTTGATTTCTTTCGAGCCCAAAGCTTATTCAAGGAGGAGCCGATGTTCGATATCAATCGAAAGTGGGGGCTGTTTGAGGGTGGCGAGATGGTCAGCATTCTCACAACTACTCCGCTTACGTTTGGTTGGGGGAATGCCGTCGGAATTGCGGGCGTAGCTACCCTTGCAAGTCGCCAACGTGAAGGACACGCAAGGAAGTTGATTAACCGAGTCTTGATCGAATCAGAAAAAGCTGGTGAAGGTCCCGCTTTGCTATTTGCCGCCGATACTCGGCTATATGAGTCAGCCGGGTTTGAAGGAATAGACCGAGTGGTTCGCGGTCCGATCGTGACGCTTCCACTCGAAGTTAGCCTTGATTCAATTGGGCTCGAGGAGTTGCAAGGGATGTACAACGATTGGGCGGA
>JAYVHY010000145.1:0-25003 GCA_043770615.1 Armatimonadota bacterium
TGATAGTAAGAAGACTCTTCAATCCGGTGGCAAAAATTACACCTACTTCTCTCTAAAGGCACTGGAAGACAAGGGCTACAACATCAAACGGCTTCCGTACTCTCTTCAGATTCTTCTTGAAATCCTGCTGAGAACCGAAGACAACAAGTCGGTTTTTCGAGCGGATATCGAAGCGCTTGCGACGTGGGACGCGAAGGCTGAACCTACTAAAGAAATTTCCTTTACTCCCGCTCGAGTAATCCTTCAAGACTTTACTGGTGTTCCTTGCGTGGTTGACCTGGCGGCAATGCGTGACGCAATGGCGGCGTTGGGCGGAGATCCCAAAAAGATCAATCCTTTGCAACCAGTTGAGCTTGTTATCGACCACTCTGTACAAGTTGATGCTTACGGTTCCGAAGCGGCCTTGTTGATCAATCGAGACCTCGAGTTTGAGCGAAACAACGAACGATACGAATTTTTGAAATGGGGCCAAAAGGCGTTGGACAACTTCCGCGCAGTTCCACCGAACACCGGAATCGTCCACCAGGTCAACTTGGAAAACCTAGCCCGAGTTACCTTTGTGAACAAGGACAGCGTTGCTTACCCGGACACTTTAGTTGGCACTGACAGTCACACTACGATGATCAACGGACTTGGTGTCCTTGGTTGGGGCGTGGGCGGAATCGAGGCGGAAGCCGCGATGCTCGGTCAGCCGGTCACGATGTTGATTCCTCAAGTTATTGGCTTTAAATTGACGGGCAAGCTTTCGGAAGGAACTACGGCGACTGACCTCGTCTTGACCGTCACTGAAATGCTACGAAAGAAGGGCGTGGTTGGAAAGTTTGTCGAGTACTTTGGATCAGGGCTGGAGTCGATGCCGCTTGCAGATCGAGCGACCATTGCCAACATGGCGCCGGAGTACGGCGCGACTTGCGGAATTTTCCCAGTGGACAAGGAATCACTCAAATACATGCGACTGACCGGGCGAACCGAGGAGCAAGTAACCCTAACTGAGGATTACTTTAAGGCGCAAGGATTGTTCTGGGAGCCAGGGCAAGCGGACCCTGAGTTCACCGATTATCTTGAGCTCGATTTGGGAACCGTTCAGCCAAGCGTGGCTGGTCCGAAACGACCACAGGATCGTTTGTTGCTAAACCAGATCAAAGATAACTTTGCTGCAACCTTTAAGGATCAGCTAACCGCCGAGCCAACGAAGAGTTTTGCGGCAGGGGCGGGGCAACTTGATGCCCCGACTGAAACAGAGCGCAAAGCGAACGAGTCGGTTGACAGCGTTCATAGTGGCTCGATCGTTGTTGCAGCGATCACATCTTGTACCAATACTTCTAACCCTTCGGTCCTTTTGGCGGCAGGCTTAGTTGCGAAGAAGGCGGTTGAGAAAGGCATGATGACCAAGCCTTGGGTGAAGACCACGCTTGCTCCTGGTTCACGCGTCGCGGGAGACATTTATAAGGTCGCCGGATTGATGCCGTTCATGGAAGCATTGAACTTCCACATCGTTGGATACGGTTGTACAACGTGTATCGGTAACTCGGGTCCTTTGCCTACTGCGATTAGCAATAAGGTCAACGAGGAAAATTTAGTCGTCTGCTCGGTGCTCTCGGGTAACCGAAACTTTGAGGGGCGAATTGGCCCGGATATCAAGGCTAATTACTTGATGTCGCCGCCGCTCGTTGTTGCCTATGCCTTGGCGGGGACGATCAACATCGATCTTCAAAAGGATCCGCTGGGCAACGATAAGGATGGCAATCCGGTTTACCTGAAGGACATTTGGCCATCGCAAGCTGAAGTTGCCGAAGCGGTCGCTGGAGCGGTTAGCACGAGCTTGTTTAATAAGCATTATGCTGACGTCTTTAAGGGCGATGAGAAGTGGCAGGCGATCCAGGTAACCGGGGAAGATCGATTTGAGTGGAACAGTGGTTCAACTTATATCAAGAATCCGCCTTACTTTGATGGCATGTCGGCAACGGCACCAACAACGGTCAAAGACTTACATGGGATGAAGGTTTTGGCATTGCTAGGCGATTCGGTCACAACCGACCATATATCTCCTGCCGGTTCGATCAAAGCGAATACGCCAGCCGGGCAATTCTTGATTTCACGAGGAGTCGAATCCAAGATGTTCAACAGCTATGGTTCTCGACGCGGCAACGATGATGTGATGGTTCGAGGTACTTTTGCCAACATTCGCTTGCGAAACCAACTGGCTCCTGGCACTGAGGGCGGTTACACCACTTACCTTCCAACTGGCGAAGTAGAGTTCATCTACGATGCGTCGGTTAAGTACAAGGCGTCTGGCACTCCGCTGTTTGTTATTGCCGGAAAAGAGTACGGAACGGGATCGAGCCGAGACTGGGCAGCAAAGGGAACTTTCATGCTCGGCATTAAGGCGGTTTTGGCAGAATCATTCGAAAGAATTCACCGATCAAACTTGGTGGGAATGGGAGTTTTGCCGCTTGAGTTTGTGGATGGACAGAATGCGGCGAGCCTTGGTTTGACTGGTCACGAAACCTACGATTTGGACAAGCTTTCGGTTTCGGTTGCAAACGAGTTTGCTGACGGCAAGATTTTGAAACTTCATGCTCGTAGTGCGGACGGATCATCGAAGGAGGTTTCGGTAAAGGTTCGGATTGATACTCCGCAAGAGATTCAATACTATGTGAACGGTGGCATTCTGCAGTACGTTTTACGGCAACTGCTCAATAGCTAACATCGGTAGTAAGCGGAGCTTCGAGCATTTTGGAGATTATTTGGACATTCCGATTACGGAGATTACGGAATAGTGAATACATCACCATTTGCCATTAGTATCTTTTCGGTATTGGCAGACTTGCAGATAACACAAATGTCAATGCCCGTCTTGAAAAAGCTTAAGCTCTCGATTGGCGAATCCGACTTAAAGTGGTGGTGAAATACCTTGAATGTGTTCGAAGTCTGATCAGTCATTGCTGTTCTCGTGATCGAAACAACATTTCCTAACTCAAGTTGATTTGCGAATGACTCATCTTGAAGGAATAGTTGTTGACCAAGCGACTGATAAGTGCTTAACATCATTCGTGAGACGGCAGCTTCCTCCCATTGAAGCTGATCCATGCGATAAATGCTGCCGCAAACAAGAAGCAGAGGAAAAATTGCAAACACGAAGAATCTTGTTTTCATTCTTAGGGCTGAGCTGCTTCAACGCCTTGTCGATCTGGAAGTTCACTTCAAACCTAGCTCCGATTGCTTCGAGCCCAACAACAATCTGTAGCATAACTTAAGTTCAGGAAGTGGATCTGGCACGACGTTTTGAGTACGTCGATTGGTACAGCGGTATCACCAGCTAGTACATCTGCTGGAAGTACTCCTTTCACATCTCGAACTACAACATATACTGGGACTGGAGATTCGATTTCTAGGGAATCCCCCTCCTAACGATGGTTGTTTGTCGACCATCTGTCCGGGGGGATATGTTGGATTTAGCAAAGGGGAAGAATCATGGTTTTCGGCGAATAGCCGTTCTTGCGATGACTTGCGCCGTGTTTATACTTAGTGGGATTACCGTAAGTGCATCCGGTGTAAAAGGCAAGCACAAAGATGTTTCGCGACTGAGTGCCGGGCTCAAAAGCGTTAAGGAAAGTGCCAAAAAATCCCGGATGAGACTTGCCGCCCTCGACAAACGAGAAGATGTTTTGGTTGCAAAGATTGACGAGGCAACCGATCAAGAGTTTGCTGGTGATGACGGAACTGACCCCTCAACTCTCACTTTTGCCAGAGTTGAACTCGCAAAAGTTCGATACGAAAAGCGGGCGCTTACCAAAAAAATCAAGACTTGCGAACTGAACGAAAAATGTATCTTAGCGGAAATTGAGGTTGTGACAGAAGCACCTGTCCGAACCCTCAAGGATGCCGACGAAATTCAATTTGAACGACCCGTTAACGGGCGAATTACCAGCGGGTTCGGAATGCGTGTTCACCCGATCGAGCATGTCGAGAAAGAGCACCAAGGCATTGACTTTGCCGGAGCCGTAGGCGACACGGTTAAGGCAGCCGCGAACGGTCAGGTCATCTTTGCTGGAACTCAGAGAGGCTACGGAAAAATCGTGATCATCAAGCACTCGGATACCCTTTGTTCGGCATATGGGCACCTTTCCGATATTCATGTGAACGTCGGAGAGAATGTCGCAGTTGGCGAGAAAATTGGCGAAGTTGGTATGACCGGAAACTCGACTGGTCCGCACCTCCACTTCGAGATTCGCGAAAATGGCGTGCAAGTCAATCCAAGCAAATACCTTTAATTCTACAGAACGAAAGTAAACTGGTGCCATAAACCCTATGGCAAAGACGCTGTTCGACAAAGTTTGGGAAAACCATAAAGTAGCAGACCTCCCCGGTGGCGGAACCCTCCTCTATATCGACCGACACCTCGTTCACGAGGTTACATCTCCGCAGGCTTTCGATGGGCTTCGAGAAAAGGGTCGACCGGTTCGGCGACCGGATCTTACTTTTGCGACGGCTGACCATAATGTTCCAACCGACGGCCGGGCCATCGATGAGTCTTCTCTGAGCGGCAAACAACTATCAGCATTAACCCGAAACTGCAAAGAGTTTGGCGTTCCTCTCTATGGCTACGGTCATGAGAAGCAAGGCATTGTCCATATTATCGGTCCGCAACTGGGCATCACCCTTCCGGGTTTGACTATTGTCTGTGGCGATAGCCACACTTCAACCCACGGGGCGTTTGGCGCTTTGGCGTTCGGAATTGGTACCACCGAAGTTGAGCATGTTCTGGCGACTCAGACCCTTCGCAGTTCAGCAAAGCCCAAGTCTCTCGGAATTCGGATTGAAGGTGAACTCGGATTCGGTGTAACGGCAAAGGATGTGATCCTTGGGATTATCCGGAAGCTCGGAGCAAGTGGTGGAACCGGTTACGTTGTCGAATACTATGGCCCCGCCATCGACAAGCTTGGGATGAGCGGACGGATGACGATTTGTAACATGAGCATTGAGATGGGTGCTCGAGCGGGCATGATTGCGCCGGACGACATCACTTTCGATTACATCAAGGCGGAAGATCGTCCTTTTGCTCCAAAGGGAGCTGATTTTGACGCTATGGTTGCCAGTTCACGGTTGTTAAAGACTGATGACTTTGCTCTGTTCGATCGACACGAGGTATTGGAAGCCAAAGATCTTGTCCCTCAGATTTCATGGGGAACAAACCCCGGAATGACGATCGATCTTACGGGCGAGATCCCTGAACCTCGAGACGCCTCCGAAGAAAGAGCCCTGAAGTACATGGGCTTGAAGGTTGGCGACAAAATGACCGACCAGGACGTTAACACGGTGTTTATTGGTAGTTGCACCAACGGTCGCATTGAGGATTTACGCGAAGCCGCTTCCATCATTAAGGGAAGGCATGTAGCCGCGGGAGTCCGAGCCATGGTGGTTCCCGGAAGCGAAGCGGTAAAAGAGCTCGCCGAACAAGAAGGTTTGCAGGATATATTTACTGCGGCTGGTTTTGAGTGGCACCGAGCTGGTTGCTCGATGTGTCTGGGCATGAACGGAGACATTCTCCGTCCCGGACAGCGAAGTGCTTCTACTTCGAATCGACCCTATGAGGGTCGTCAGGGACCGGGATCTCGAACCCACTTGGTTTCGCCAATAACGGCAGCCGCAACCGCTTTGAGCGGAAAATTTGCCGATCCCCGAGAGTATTTATCGTGATCACGGAGACCTTGACTCATGCAGAAATGGATTCGCCGATTGGCACGATTCATTTGTATGCCAATGACGAAGGGTTGTGTGCTTTGTACATGAATACCCATCGGGATGAGCTTCCGCACGGTGTTCCTGGGAACAACAAAGTTCTTGACCAAACTATCTCTGAACTCAAAGAGTATTTCGAAGGAAATCGACGCGAGTTCTCAGTACCGCTTTTGCCCAATGGGACGAAGTTTCAGCAATCCGTGTGGGCTGAACTAATGAACATTCCTTACGGAAAAACCATCAGTTATGGCGAGCTTGCCAAACGTCTGGGAGACCCATTATTGACAAGGGCAGTGGGGACAGCGAATGGAGCCAATCCCATTTCGATCATCATTCCGTGCCACCGAGTAATTGGTGCAAACGGACATTTGACCGGGTATAGCGGCGGGATTGAAAAGAAGCGATGGCTTCTGGATCATGAAGCTGAAGATCAATTGTTTTAGGATGAAAGGGTACTGCTTCAGTTTCGATAAGCAAGAACTTCAGATTGATCGAATCTACGAGTATTTGTCTAACAGCTATTGGTCGCCCAATATTCGGCGTGACCTTGTCGAAACAGCCATCGAAAACAGTCTCTGCATCGGGGTCTATGTAGAAGGCACAGGAGACCAGATCGGCTTTGCTCGGCTGGTTACCGATTACGGCAGATTCGCCTATTTGTGTGATGTCTTCGTCTTGGATGACCATCAGGGTAAAGGGCTTGCCCAATGGATGATTCAAAGCCTGATGGATCATGACGACGTCAAAACGGTCGGCCATTGGACTCTTGCTACCAAGGACGCCCACAGCCTCTACGCGAAGCTCGGCTTCGAGCCGGCAAACGAACGATACATGATGATGAGGCGATCCAGCGACCGCTGGCAAGAATCTGATTCAAATGCTTCATAATGAGATATGCCGACTGTTCGCGTGTCCGTAACTCTAAAGCCTTCCCTTCTTGATTCTGCCGGTCGAACGGTCGCCGGATCACTCAAGCACCTCGGCTACGAAGAAGTTCAGGACGCCCGGATTGGCAAACTCATCCAACTCGAAGTCGACACCGTTGAGGAGAGCCGAATCCGCGAAATGTGCCAAAAACTGTTGGCTAACCCGGTAATTGAGGACTTCTCATTTGAGGTGATCGGGTGAAGGTAGCCATCCTGCAATTTCCTGGGTCAAACTGCGACCAAGATGCCCTCAAGTCACTTCGCAACGATATTGGAGTGCAAGCCGAATACGTGTGGCACGACGAGATATCCTTGGCCGGATTTGACTCCATATTTGTCCCTGGCGGGTTTACCTATGGCGACTATTTGCGCTGTGGTGCGATTGCTTCGCAATCACCCATTGTCAAAGAAGCCATTAAGTTTGCGAATGAAGGCCGCCCGGTTATTGGGGTTTGCAATGGCTTTCAAATTCTCGCGGAAACAGGATTGCTGCCGGGAGCATTGACCCGAAATATCCATCAAAAGTTCATCTGCAAAGACGTCTTTCTTCGCGCGGAAACGAAGCGATCAATTTGGACAGCGGATGTTGATCGGGTTATCCGAATTCCGATTGCTCATGGCGAAGGGCGCTATATCATTGACGAAGATGGACTCAAATCGCTTGAGGACAATGAACAAATTGCATTTCGCTACGTCAATTCTAGTGGCGAATTGGAAAATTCCGCAAATCCCAATGGATCTGTTTCGAGCATTGCCGGCGTACTTAATAAGGCTGGAAACGTGCTTGGTATGATGCCTCACCCCGAGCGAGCAACCAAGGAACTTTTGGGTGGAATTGACGGTTTTACAATATTAAGGGCGTTTTCGCTTGTAAAGGCTTAAATTCGTACATACATTTAGGTGGTTTCTGTCCGAAAATAGATTTGTTAGATTGATGAAGAGAGTATTTGTTTGGCTGTTGTTGTTAGTGAGTGCCTGTTCCTTCGCGCGTGAAGGTCGCGTTCTCGGAAATTTAGGTCAAGCCCTTGAGGCAACCCGGATCTATGCTGCGCCGAACACCAAGTCGCGAGTGTTTTACACGGCAAAACAGTACCAATATCTCATCGTCTCAAACTACACAGACAATTACCACAAAGTGGTGATGTCCAATGGTGTATATGGGTATGCCCGGGCATCAAAAGTAGCCATGCTTCCCCAGGTTGTACGTCAATCAACAAGTGCGAATTCTTCGCGAGCTGCAGCCGCTAAAAAGGGTCTCAATTATATTGGAACGCCGTACGTTTGGGGTGGCGACAATATCAACAGCGGAATTGACTGTTCAGGATTTGTTAAGAAGCTTTACGGAGACATTGGCATTAACCTACCGAGAACTGCCGCTGAGCAAGCAAAAGTAGGTACTCCGATCCGAAGGTTGGAAGACCTAAAGGCAGGTGACAGGCTGTATTTCTGGGAAAACAAACGAGCCACGATTGGGCACACTGGTTTGTATCTTGGCAATGGATATTTCGTCCATTCTTCAAGGGGTCACAACGGCGTGAACACCGATCGTCTTACTGAGAAGTGGCAAAAGATTCTGGTTGCCGCTAGACGTTAGTCCTGTCGGTCCAAGAGGCGGAGCTCCTCATGAGCTTGAGATTCCATTCGCATCTGATCTAGTAGACCATCCATGACTGTGGTTGAGCTCAGTCGATCAACCAACGTGACCGGGCCACTCATCATTTCTTCGTACCGATCGGCTAATTCGTGGAGTTTTCTAATTTGCGACCGACACTGAGAATCGAGTACGGAATGATTTTCGGGAGCTTCTTCGAGGAGCGCAGCATTGTTGATGAGGCTAATCATTGCTTCATCACTTGCGGCATTGATCTGGGGCAGCAAGGCGGTCGAACGACCAGTGGAATGTTTCGCTAAATTCAGCAAACCAAAGATTCGATTGTATTCGGCACATCCGGCTTCGAGCAGTTCCGCTGCCACCGGAGTCATCACTTGGCTCGCGGTTTTAATTCCGACCAACTGCTGCCACCACTTGCTCCAAGCATTCCCTCGTGCATGGTCCGGATTGTCGTGGTCATGCCATCCAATATGATCTCCGATTCTTTGTAGAAGCCGGCGACCACCGGCAGACAATCGAACTTCTGAAAGTGTTCCTTTCTTGTTTCGCTGATGATTCCAAAATGTAGCGCTGAGGCTGATTGCAGCCGCGATGCTAAAGATGATCGGCAATGCGATAGGAAACCCCTTAATCAAAATGCTGAGGGTGATACAAGTGGTTGCCGCGATCGAGTGAACGACAGAATTAATTACTCCTGCCAATTGCCATTGTTGATGGGTGTATCCGAAGAGTTTGCTACCTTTTGCTCTGAAGAATCGGTCAATGCTTGATTGTTGGAGTTGGGCTGCATCGCCATCGGGCAGATTAACGCCTAATCGCGCCTTTACAACCTCACGAACTTTGTCTTCAATTCTCATTTAAAATTTATACGGAGAGCGGTTTGAATTGGATGCAAGCGAGGTCAAACCGACCAAAGTCAGTCTTGCCGATCCATTATCCTCAGTTCCTCGTGGGCTTGAGCTTCCATTCTCATCTGATCGAGCACATTGTCCATAACAGTCGTCGAACTGAGACGATCTTCCAATGTAATAGGTCCGCTCAACATTTCTTCGTATCGGTTGGCGAGTTCTTTTAACTTCTGATTTTGGGATTGGCACTGAGATAGGATCGCGTTTTGGGTTTCTGGGTTTTCTTCAAGCAGGGCGACTTGATTAATCAAGCTCACCATTGCTTCATCGCTTGCGGCTTGAATTTGAGGTGCCATATTGGTAGATCTACCTTTCGAGTCTTTGGCCAATTTGAGGAGTCCAGCAATACGGTTGTATTCATTACACCCTTCTTCCATTACCGAAGCCCCTTGTGGAGTGAGAATGTCTGCTGCGGTCTTAACACCAAAAATATTTCGCCAAATCGAAGCGCGGGGTGCATATGAGTATCCAAAGCCGTGGGTCATCTCGAGGTCACGCCAACCGATGTGCTGCCCGATTCGATAGAGCAGCTTTCTGCCGCTCGAAGAGAGTTTGACTTCTATTTGAATCGACTTCTTGCTTCGGCGAGCTCCATAAAGTGTAGCGATCAGTGTTCCAACGGCGAGGATTCCAAAGATGATTGGAAGCGCGGCGGGAAATCCCTTTGTGGACTTAGCGACGATGATAAAAATGATGGCAACTAGCCCGTAGGATCCTCCGAGGATTCCGCCAACTAGCTGCCAAGGGTTACCAGAATAGCCAATGAATCGACTGCCTTTGGACCAAAAGAAGCGGTCAATACTCGAAGGCTTGTTGGACGCTTCGCCGTCCGGAAGATTGGATTTCATTGCCTCGCTGATCAAATTATGAATTCTGGATCGGTATCTCATGTCTCAGTTAATACGGAGGGTCTTTTCATTCGGATGCACGGGACATCCACAGGACCCAACTGCTTGATTAACTGCTCTTCATCAGCAAATCCAATTTTTGTATAGAAGGCGTGGGCATTGTTCGAAGCAATTAGTTCAATATCCCGTTCGCTGAAGTGAGATAGGACCTCGTTGAGCAAAGCTGATCCGATGCCTTGTCGACCATAACTGGGAGCGACATAAAGATGCTCAAGTTTGGTGTCGGACCACGACGCAAATCCCACAACTTCGTCTTGTTTGACGGCGACGATGAACGCGAGTTCTATCATTCGGGTTGTCCAGGAATCAGCTTGAACTGCATTTTCCCAAGCTAGTTTTTGAGCTTGGTTATAGAATGAATCTTCAATCTCCCAGATTGCGGACAGAAAGATGCGGTGCATGGCTACCGAATCTTCCGGCTTTGCATCGCGAATTATTAGCCCAGTTGACGCTTCCACCAATTAACGATCTCCTGAAGACGATGCATCCGAAGGTCTGCGGGTCCATTGCGGCTCATGCCGTGAGACGTGTTCTTTGGATATCGTACAAATCGAGTCTCAACGCCTTGCATTTTTAGAGCAATGAACACTTGTTCACTTTGCTCGATATTGCATCGCAAGTCACCTTCGCTATGGATGATAAGGGTTGGGGTTTTTACACTTGTGAAGAAGGCGATTGGAGACTGATCCCACAGACCCTTGATGTCTTCGAGCGAGCCCCATGCGCACCCTTTAAAGTAGCCGTCTTTGTTGACGGGGAAGTCGCTGTTGCCCGCCATGCTCACCATGTTCGAAACGCATCGATCCGTTATTGCCGCTTTGAAATCGTGAGTATGTCCGATTGCCCAATTCGTCATGTATCCGCCGTAGGAACCTCCCATGATTCCGAGTCTGGTGTTGTCAATAAATGATTGGCTCTTCATCCATTCAGTGGTAGTTTGGACGTCAATCCAATCCTTGTTGCCCCAATCGCCTTTTATTGCGTTGCAATGCGCCTCTCCGTAACCTTTCGAGCCACGAGGATTAGTAAAAACAACGATGTACCCTTGGGCGGCAAGCACTTGAAATTCTTGGAAGAAAACCCAACCGTATTGCGCGTGGGGACCGCCATGGACTTCTAATATTGCCGGGTACTTCTTGTTCTCATCAAAATCAACCGGCTTCATGACCCAGGTATGTACTTTCGTTCCGTCAGGGGTCGGGAGATACATTGCCTCGGGGGATGCTAATGCGACCGATTCTGCCCATGCGGTGTTGAAGTGAGTCAATGCTTTGGTCTCGCCAGACTTAGTGCTGATGAGGGTTAACTCGGGAACGGTGATTGGATCACCATAGATCGCCGGAATATGAGTACCCGCGGAGTTAATATTTCCGATGAAGTATGCACAGTGACCCTTGGTTATCAATCGAAACTCTCCGGAGTTGGTGTCAATAAATGCCAAGTGGGCTTCACCTTGCCAACCGATTTGGGCGTACAGTCCGCTGCTGTCGGGAGCCCAATTCATGATTGCTCCATAGCCAGCTTCTTTGGTGTCGCTGAGAGTTCCGACATCGAGGTCGTAGTCGCTCTCGGGGGTCAATCCGACAAAACCGGAACCGTCGGGTCGAACTTTGTAGAGGCGAGTATTCAGTGCGCCCCAAGGATCTTCAACACTATCGTTTCCGGCAAATGCCAACCATTCGCCATTTGGGGACCACTTGATCGAGCCCTTGTGACCACGTGGTAGACCGGAAATCAATGACTCATTTCCTTCTAAGTCGATCAAGTAAAGCTGATCGTTGGGCTTGGTTAGGAACGGGTCAATTTCGGCAGATCGAATCACGGCGATTCGGTCGGAGTTTGGACTCCACGAAAGGCTGTAATCGCCGTGAGCGGATTTGTCGCTCAAAAGGGTTACATCGCCGGAAGCGACATGAAGCAAGTACAAGTGGTGTCTTTGCTCGCCAAAATAGCCATCTCCATCGAGTCGGTACCAAGTTGTCTCGAAAGCTAGTGGAGCATCGCTGAGCCCTTTTTCTTTGCGGTCGGCGATCGCCTTTTCGGTGAAGTCTGGGTGAGTCTTACGATGCGTGAATGCAATGTAGTTTCCATCAGGCGACCATTCGTAACCCCCAATCGATCCTTCTGTGAGCTTGGTAAGTTGCTTTGCTTCACCGACTTCGGGCAAAACGAAAAGTTGATCGCCAACGGTTCCTCGACCCGACGTAAAACTAATCGATTTTGATCCCGGAACCCAACGACCGCCGCCACAGGTTTTCTCGCCTTGGGTTAGCTGCTGAACATTTCCTTGAAAATCGACCAAATGAAGGTGGCTAACGGCTTTATTCTTATCCGTGATCGTTTTGAGGCCAAACAAGATCAATTCTTCTTTGGCATGAATTTGCGGATCTCCGACCAACTTAAACTGAGTTAGGTCTTCAATCGTTATCGCGCGTTTTGACATTTGCGCGAAGTTTACTTATTGTTGTTGGCAAACTAACCTTTCGGCGGATCTTTTGGTGCTTCTTTCGTAACGGTAGGAGTTTGAGCATCCTTCGTCAATTTTGGATCTGCCTTTAGTGACCCAGCTGGTTCCCAAATTGTGGCTTCTAAGGACGGCATCGCGGGCTTGGTGACATCTAATTTTTCGACTCGAGAATAGATTGCCCCATTCCTTCGTACTTCGATGACCCCGATAAATGGTAATCGATCTTCGCCGATTGCGCCGCCGATGGCGAGATGGTATGGTCCGCCGCCGTCTGGTCGAGATAATGCGGGAGACTTTGCCGAGGAAGAAACAAAT
The DNA here is from genome assembly GCA_043770615.1 of Armatimonadota bacterium. Classification (GTDB taxonomy): domain Bacteria; phylum Armatimonadota; class Fimbriimonadia; order Fimbriimonadales; family Fimbriimonadaceae; genus Fimbriimonas. The sequence continues at coordinate 12,879 of JAYVHY010000145.1, forward strand.
ACTTTTACTTTCGAACCCTTCGAGAGTACGTCGGTCGTCGATACGACCGGGGTTGAATCTTCGGAACCGAGGGACCGAATGGATCGATATCCGACAACTACTCCAGAATTCTCTTTCATTTCGGTTTGCTTGGCGATGAACCAAAGTCGGGCAATGGATCCCGGCTTTGCGACTTTGAGCGGAGTATCGGTGTTCAAGAAGAAGAATCGAACGCCGTCATAAACTGCGGTTGCATTAAGCTTGGCTTGGTCTGCCGTAAATCCTTCAATATTTGGACCAGCCATACTTGGACCATTGCTATAGAGCTTATCTGAGCTGAGTGTTTTGAGAACTTTGCTCCAATCTTTGACATCGGGACCAGGAATGGGAACCGGGGTAATTTTTGCGTCAGCAAGTGGTTTCTTGAACCAATCGGCAGTGTTGCTGGTCGCACCGATAAGAAAAAGTCGTTTTGGCGGAATCGTAAGTTTTTTGAGCCCATCAACGGCGAGGGCAGCCTGTTTGGCATCCTTGATTTCAGTTGCGTTCAGGAATGCGTTAACCGCCATGACTTCGTTGGCACCTGGCGCACCAGGGTTCGAAGAAATTGGCGAAATTGTATCTTGTCCAACTCCTCGGTTGTATTGCGACATCCCGTCATTCGTGTTGGTACCACCACAACCGGCAAGCAAAACTAGACTAAGCCAAGACATTCGTCGCATATATCTATTTTGACGTACAAATCGCAAATATGTATCCCTCGGTAAACTAAATGCCTAACATGTCCAAAACCACAATTGTGACGGCGATTCCGTACGTCAACAGTACTCCGCATATCGGAAACATTCTAACGACCTTATCGGGCGACGTAACTGCTCGATATCTTAGGATGCGGGGCATGGATGTTTTTGCCGTTGCCGGAACCGACGAGAACGGCTTGAAGATTAAAGAGGCGGCGGAAGCTCAGGGCCGAGATCCACATGAGTTTGTCAAGGAAATCGCCGAGAGATTCATTCACATTTTCGACGGAATGGGAATGAAGTTCGATGCGTTTATGAGGACGTCACTCGATCAGCATAAGGTTTCTGCGCAGGCCTTGTTTGCCAAGCTCCAAGAGAACGGATACATTTATACGGCGACCTACGAAGGGTGGTATGACGTTTCGACCGAAACTTATTTCAAAGCTGACGAAATTGTTGACGGGAAGAGCCCAGACGGGAACATTGTTCGATGGGTTAGTGAAGAAAATTACTTCTTTAAACTCTCTGCATTTGGTGATCGACTTTTGGCTCATATTGAGTCGAATCCCGATTTCATCATTCCTGAGACTCGAAAGAACGAGGTTGTTAGTTTCATCAAAATGGGATTGCATGACCAGTGCGTGTCGCGGAAGAATAACGGTTGGGGAATTCCGGTTCCGGGCGACGAGACACAAGTTATCTATGTTTGGTTCGATGCCTTGATCAATTACATCACGGCAACGGGCTGGCCGGCGCCGGGCTGGGAAGACAAGTGGCCGGCTCTTTGCCAGTGGCTTGGTAAAGATATTTTGACTCGTTTCCACGGGACATTGTGGCCGGCGATGTTGATGGGAGCGGATTTGCCGTTACCCAAGCATGTCGTCGCCCACGCCTGGATTCTTCTCGGTGGAGAAAAGATATCGAAATCCAAGGGCAATGTCATTACTCCGCTGGAACTAGCGAGTGAAACTGCAGAGCGAACCGGATGTAAGCCCGAAATTGCGGTCGATGTTGTTCGTTACTATCTCACGGCTACGATGGGATTTGAGAACGACACGGTGTTTACCTACGAAGATTTTGACAAGCGATATAACAGTGACCTTGCGAATGACCTTGGCAATGCTCTCAATCGTTCGCTATCTATGGCTCATAAGTTCCTAGATGGAGTTGTGCCGGATGCGGACCCCGAGCAAGAAGCAGTTGACGCCATCAAAGCCGCAAAGCAAGCTTTTGAAAAAGCGATGGCTGGATTTAGGCTTGAGCGAGCCGCCAACGCGGGAATTGATGTCATTCGGTTCGTTAATAAGTACGTTGACACTCGCGCTCCTTGGGCACTTGCAAAGAATAGTGACCCGGCTTTGCCTTCAGTTTTACGGTCGATGTTGCTCTGTATTCGAGCCGCCGAGGGCTTTATGAGACCATACATGCCACATGCAGCCGACGAAATTGCCCGTCAGTTGGGCGTTGCACCGTTAAGTGACTGGGACTTTATCGGTTCGGTTGCTTCGCTTCCGAGCGGAACGAAACTTGGACATCCCGAGCCGATTTTCCCGCGAATGGAGATTGTTAAATCTCCTCCCCCGGCTCCGAAACCCAAACCAGAGCCAAAACCAGTTGTGAAAGAAGAGAAAATGGAAGATCAAACCAACATCATCGGCATCGAAGATTTCGCCAAAGTCCAGCTTAAAGTTGGTAGAGTACTCGAGGCTGAGCCAGTAGAAGGAAGCGACAAGCTTCTCAAGCTCCAAGTCATTATTGGGCAAGAAAAGCGTCAGATCGTTGCCGGAATTCGCGCGAACTACACGCCTGAAGACTTGATTGGTCGTCAGGTGGTGGTGGTGGTGAATCTTAAGCCAGCGAAGCTAAGAGGCGTTGAGAGTCAGGGCATGTTGCTTGCGGCTACCGACGAGAATGGCGGGGCGATCTTACTGCAACCGGACCGCGAGGCTCCGGAAGGTACTCAAGTTCGATAAGCCAAAGGTGCATCGGGCGGTGGCGGAACTTTTGTCCCTTGCCGCCTTGGAAAGAGATTAATTCCAGCGGATCCCATTTCTTTATCTTGTTTTTCGGCTTGGTCGTAAGCTTCTTTGACTTTCGTTGCAATTTCCCTGGGCAGAGTCTTAATTGTGTAAGTCTTTGGGTCGGTGACAAGGACTTGTTCCAATTGCCAACTGGCTCTCTTTAGAGGATCGATGTGCAGGTTGATTGTGATCGAACGCTGACTAACCAAATGGATCTCGTTTTCGTCGACTTTGCCGATCATATATTCGTAGCGGGAGCGTTTTGGCTTTGTCAAGTTGAAGAGCTGTTCTCCGAGCGTTTCCGGCGTTATTTGAGTTCCCGTGTAGTACCTGTTTTCACTAGATTGACCATACTCATAGCCACAATACAACAAATCCTGCGATGTCTCTTCGATCGAAAGTTTCATATTGTTCGTTAGCCCAAACGGCAAGGCGAAGGTGCTTTCTTCCAAGATTCCGCCGTAAAGTTGTTCGTCAAGTTTCATAACGGCTTCTCGCTGAGTAGCCGTTATTTTATCGTCGTCATAGGGCTCAACGCTAATTGACACATTTTCAGACCCCAAGAAAAGTCCCCGATACAATTCCAACTTAGCCGAATCGGAAAGGAATGATAGTGGCACTGGCTCACGAATTGCTCTAGATTTTGTTGATCCATCTATGGAGCCATAAATCCTCAGTGCATCTCGGTTATTGTACGAATCGACTTCATCTAATTGGATCGGTTGAAGGTATTCATCGAATATTGAAAACGAGTCCTGTTCCCATGGAAGTTCTAATGCCAATGACGCTTTTTCTTCGAGCGTCAGGGGACGCTTCTTCTCTCCGATAAACCTCATGACGGTGCCGAGCTTTTTGCGATTTGGCATCAATTTTCGAGCCAACAAAGGGTCTGGTTGTCCAACCACCAGCCATCCGTTAGCATTAACCATGATGTTTCCTTCGAGCCTTATCGACGGTAAAGCCTTGTAAGGAGGATATCGCATTGAGCGATGACTTTCGCTTAGTAGGATCACGACATTTGGAGCTTCAATGTTGTTTAAGAATACGTCAGGTGCCGATACTGAGAGGGGATCAATCGACTCAGGGTTCATCATTTTTCCCAATAAGCTTGGAGATATGGCCCTTTTAATCAGGGATCGTCGAACAGTCGAATTGAGTGGAGAAACAAGGTCCAGATATTCCGCTGCCTCGCCAGAGACCGTAATCATCTTTTTTCTTAAGGCTTCTTGCTTTGCTTGATTGAGTTCACTATTTTCTTCAAGTTCGCTGTCATCCAAGTAGACAATCGAAGTAAAGGTAGAAATGCCTTTGTTGTCATATGCATGGACAGAGACAGTTTCGGCATTTAGGTCCAACACCATGGTCACAACTGAAAAATCTGAAGTTCCGAACGGAGTACGTCTGTCATTGAGATCTCCGAGTGAATCCATTTCATCATCATCATCGGAATTTAATTTCGCGGGCTGAATCCGTGTCGATCCAGCGTACGAAGCCCAACTTTCTTGTTCTTGGCGAGCGAGTGCAATTAGGTCCTCTGTTTGAAACGGAAGAGATTGCTGCATCGAATTCGGATGAGTGCAAAATACTATCCTGGGATTTTGATCAGTTAACTTCATCCAAGTATTTGGTGTGATGCGTTGAAGCATCCGATTTGCCAACCTGGCTTGAGGGCTTTGCTGATCCAGATTGCCCACTCGACGATAAAAAGTGTCATCATTCCTTTTCCGTGGCATCGTGGCTAGGGCTTTAATTTCGGTTACCAAGCGTTTACATTCCGCCTCATCAAACGGTTTTGCATTTGCCAATTGCCTTTTGGATTGTTCAGCAAGGCGTGTGCAGAACTTCAATCGCTCCGACCTATTTGTCTTCCTATCCGCGGCCTTCTGTTCGTCGGTTTGCCAAAGATACCAACCTTCGGCTCGGTGAATCCAAGATGCATTGAGAACCTTGGCAATATTCACTTTGAGTTCTTCTGGATCGGCATCCTTTGTACGAACCAAGAGAACATCATTCTTGAGCCCTGGATCAATTTCGAGGGAATCCATTCCAAGCGCTTTTCCAAGTGAAGGTGCTGCATTCTCTAATCGAATGCCACGAAGCTCGACGGAAATCCCGGCTTGGCGAGGGTGGGCAGCAATGATTCCAAAGATCAGGGAAGTTATCAAGCTTTTAGGTTCTCCTATTGCGGCGGCGGATTCGTGCCTTTGGCCGGTCTCGCACCATAATACTGACCGTACTCTTTATCGTTTTTTTCAGCCTGAGCGTAGCCTTTCTTGACCTCATCGAGTAGGATTTGAGGCAGAGTTTTCGACGTGTATACTGTCGGATCGGTAATCAATGTTTGAGAAAGGCTCCAACTGATAAACATCAATTTGCTGAGTTTAAGTTTCATCGTCATTCTTCTTTGGGAAGCAAGGCGAATATTGGTTTCATCCACCTTCATATATGGTTGTTGAACCTCCCATCGGTAGCGTTGAGGATTTGTGCATTTAAAGAGGTAGTCGCCAAGCCCGCTAGCGGACATCGCCCTTCCTTCACCGCCGTACATTTCGCCATCCGGGGAGTCGGGCCTTCCGCAGTACAAAGTTGATGTCGTAGAGTCTTCAATTGTCAGCAAGAGTTCGTTCGTCAAACCCTTCGGTAGCACGAATGTCTTTTCTTCGTAAATTCCGCCGTACATCAGGTTTTGAAGCTCCTGAAAGTTTTTTGATTGCTCAGGTGTCATTTCTTGTTGACCTCCCCAATCCATTTCAACTCGGCTTTCATATTTCTGAGAATAAAAAAGGGATCGGAAAATTTCTATTTTCGCTTCATTCGACAAACTCCCTAACGGCACTCCGCCTTTTTTGGCTTGGTTGACCTGTCCTGATGTCAAGGATCCGTATATTCTTAGTGCAGCTTTGCCATTGTAAGACTCAATGCTGGTTGTATCGAGCGCTTCCAAGTGAGATTTGTAAGCCCAAGAATAGTCAACTTCCCAAGGTAACTGAAGGGCAAACGACGCCTGCTCCTCAATTGTTAATGGGCGTTTATTTGCGTTCATAAAGCGCAACATATTGCCAAGCTTCTGGCGATCTGGCATTGCTTTTCGTCCGGCAATTGGGTTCGGAGATGACAGCAGAAACCACCCGTCCTTATCTTCAATATTTGCTGGACTGAAGCGCATGAATCTTTCGTCTTTGAATTCGACAAATCTGGCTACCCTCTGAAAGTCATTCATTACCATCACGACATTTGGCGTTTCGATGCTTGGCAAATAGATGTCAGGAGCTGAAATTGAAAGCGGATCAATTTTCTCGGGTTGGAGAAGTTTTGCGAGAAGCGCAGGACTAATAGCTTTCTTCTTTTCTCGACGACCACCAAACTGACTCATCGGCGAAACGAGATCAAGATATTCGGCAGCTTCGCCGGTGACCTTGACAATACGCTTTTTCAATTTTTCAATTTCCGTTTTGTAGTCGAAATCAACCCCGAGTTCGTCGTCGCCGTAAGCATTAACGCTTGTACTGAACGTAGACTTTCCCTTGGCATCGTAGGCGTTAAATTCAATTGACTGTGACGCCAGTTCGATCGTCATGGAAACCATGTAAAAATCGGTTGACTTGAATGGCGCGCGATGATCGTTGAGATTTCCCAAACTGTAGTTTCCGCTTTCGTCATCGGGTCCGGCGCTTGGACCTTGCAATGGCTCTCCGGATGCAAATGACGACCATTGGCTTTGTTCCTCCATCGCCATTCCGATTAGATCGTCGATGCGAATGGGGAAATCCTGTTGCATGCTGTTGGGTCGGGTGCAAAACACAACTCGGGGGTTCTGTTCAGTTAACTTGAGCCATACCTCAGGGGTGATCCTCATCGCGGCCCGATTGGCAAATCGACTCATTGGACTTTGCTCGTCGATTTTGGAGATACGTCGCCATATTTTGTTGCCAAAGTCCTCTCGAGAGGACTTTGTGGTCGAAAGGACTTTGAGATCCTTCAATATCTGTTTGCAATTCTCTTCATCAAATGGCTTCAGTCCGGCAAGCTTCTTTTTTGCTCGATCGACTATTCCCGAGAAAAACTTGTAGCGCTCCTTGTCGTAGATCTTCCGTTCAGCCGACTTTTGCTCTGGCGACTGAATAAGTGCCCAGCCATCATTTTGACGTTCCCAAGCTCCATTCAAAACCTTAGCGATCTTTGCTTTAAGGATTTCGGGATCGACATCCTTTGCTCGGACTAATACAACTTCATTTTTCAGAGTTGCGCCGACGTCGAGCCAATTCATTCCCAGTGATTTGGCAATAATCGGGGCGGCGTTTTCCATTCGAACGCCTCGGAGATCAAGTGATACTTTTGGAGCCTGATGAACCGAAAGGAGGACTCCCAAAAAAAGCGGGGCAAACATTTTTAGTCTCTAATAGTAACTATATGCTATCGGAGACTTTGAGGTGGTGTTTCTCAAGTAGGATCGTCTTTTTTTGGGCGAAAAAGGAAGGGGAATGCTAGGACACAGGCAAAGGTGATCCCGGTTGGTACTGCGAACACGGCTTGCCAATTGACGAGTTGATTGAGGTCGTTCATACCCGGAATTGCGATTCGAACTGGAAGCTTGAAAGTGTTGGCCGTTTCAATATATCCACCCACAATTGCCCCCAGGACCCGGCCAAATCCAAACGTAACCATTGCATACAACGCCTGGGCAGATGCCCGGATGTCGGGGGCGGCAACTTTTGCCACGTAAAGCGATGCGCCAGTCAGGAAACAGGCAATGCAAAAGCCATGCAACAGAATTGAGGCGATTGTTGCCGCCACACTTGTAAAGAAGACGTAAATCGCAAATCTAAGGCACCAAGCAATAACTCCCAAATAAATGGTCCATCGGTACCCAAGGTTTTTGATCAAGAGTGGTAAGCAGAGCATCATCACGACTTCCGATGCCTGAGCCAAAGACATAAAAAAGGAGACTTTGCTTGGTGAAAGTCCCAGCCCCGCGGTTCCCGCTTGGAAATAGGATTCGGGTAAGGCGTTCTTCAGGGTATCAAGGGTCGGAGCAGTCAGGTAGCCCGGGGTAAACATGTAGAAGAAATCGAATTGAGTACAAACAACTAAGGAGACAATCATCAGCATCATGAAATTGGGGTCCTTCATGAGTTGTATTGCTTTTCCAAACGCAAAACGGTTTGCTACCGACTTGGCCGGCGGAGTCTTTGGTACGAAGAAACAAAGGACGCCAAGGATGAGGCTAAGGACGGCGGCAACAACGAAGAGGTCACCGGTTATTTGGATGTTTCCATTTGAGCGTAGCGCATACAGAATCCATCCTGAAACCATCCAACCAATCGTTCCGGCAACGCGCATATTGCCAAATTGCTTGGATGGGTCATCGAGGTGATGGAGGATAACTGATGTTGACAGCGAGACGGTGGGTGAAAATAGCAAGCAGTGGATGAGCAAACACACAAATGTTCCGGCAAATGTGTTCTGTTTTGAAAGAGCAAACAGGCTGCCAGCAGATAGCAAATGCAGAATTGCTAACAGTCGCTCTGAATTGTAAACGCGATCCGCAAGCTGCCCAAAAATGGGGGACATGAAGATGCTGCAAGCCGGCATGAGGGCAAAGAGAATTCCCATTTGAATGCCGCTTAATCCAAGTCCGACCGATCCCTGGCCTTGGAAATAGGTTCCGGCTACTGGTAGCCAAGCGCCCCAAATCGCAAATTCCAGGAACATGAGGAGAAACAAGAGTCCAAAACGCCGCATTCGTTTTCAGTTTAGACCTACAATTGTGAAATGCTAGGAATTCTGCCGCTCATTTTCGCCCAAAACCAAAGAGTTTTGCCGCTAATTCCGCTCCCAAACAAGATCGAAACGCTGGCATCCGCCCCTTTTAGATTCAACAAAAATACGGCCATCTCTTCTGACCGAAAGATGTTCGCAGTATCTGAATTGAGGAGTTCGTTGCCAAGTTTCCGACTGAGTAATTCGTCGGCCAGCACATCAAATGTCGTTCAGTTCCGGCATGACCCAAAACTATCGGATGAAGGTTATTCCCTCCGAATTGACAAAAATCGCATTGTGGTTAAGTACGGGAAACCGGTTGGAGCTCTCTATGCAGTTCAGTCGATCAAACAACTAAAGTCAGCGTCTTCGAGCAGCGTTGCGGCAGTTCAAATTGAAGATTCGCCACGATTTAAGTGGCGAGGGATGCACCTAGATGTGTCGCGCCATTTCTTTCCAGTTGACGTTGTTAAACGGTCACTCGATCTGATGGCGGCGGTCAAAATGAATGTTTTTCATTGGCACCTCGTGGATGATGGCGGTTGGCGGATTGAAATTAAGAAGTATCCTCGCCTGACACAAGTTGGGGCATTTCGAAGGGGGACTGGCGTGCCTTGGAGCTATTCGGAGATTCTGCTCGAAGACCCAAAGTTGGGTAACCCAAGCTACGGTGGCTTTTATACTCAGCAAGAGGTCAAGGACGTCGTAAAGTACGCCGCTGACCGAGGAATTACCGTTGTTCCCGAAATAGAAATGCCTGGGCATACGCTTCCGGTTTTGGTTGGGTATCCCGAGTTAGCTTGCAATTACGCGACGAAGTATCCCGGCAATTCTTGGACAACTAATGTTTATTGTGCCGGCAAAGAAGGTTCATTCAAGTTCATTCAAAATGTTTTAGACGAAGTTCTTGAACTATTCCCGTCTAAGTGGATCCACATTGGCGGAGACGAAGTCGACAAAAAGTGGTGGAACGAATGCGACGATTGTAAAGATCGCATGAGAAGTGAAAATCTAAAAAATGCCGGAGAACTACAGAGCTACTTCGTCAAGCGAGTTGAGAAGTACATCAATTCGAAAGGGCGAAGCATGATGGGCTGGGACGAGATTCTCGAAGGTGGTTTGGCTCCAAACGCTTCCGTAATGTCTTGGAGAGGAAATGCTGGTGGGATAGCAGCCGCTAAATCAGGACATTCAGTGGTCATGTCTCCGACATCTCACTGCTATTTTGATTTTGGCTACGACTCGACATCAACCGAAAAAGTATACGGATGGGAGCCGATTCCAACTGAATTGAAAGGCAAGGAAAGAGACTTAGTCCTTGGTGGTCAAGGAAACGTGTGGACAGAATGGATTCCGACAGTCGAAAGATATGACCGGATGGTTTGGCCACGCGCCTTTGCAATGGCGGAGGTCCTTTGGTCAACGGAGCCGAAGAATTGGGATAATTTTCAAGATCGGCTCGTTGATAATTTGCGTTTCTTAGAGAGCAAAAAGGTTTCTTACTTCCTGGAGGAGCCTCAAATTCCTTACGCATTTGCTTTTGATCGCGAACCAATGATCCTTAGTCGAAGCGATTTCCGAATGCCGATCTACATCAATTCAAATCCAAAAGCAGCGGCCAAAGATTGGCGAATGCTGTTGAGCCAAGAGTTACCATTGGATAGGCCGTTTTTTGCGGCATACAAAAGAGCCGATGGAACTTTAGGCGACATTGCTGAACTCTACCAAAGCTCCATAGTCAACGAAGTACCTGCCGTCATGCCTGATCACGGTCTCGAAGTCTCAATTTGGAACAATAAATTTGAGAAAGTCGCCGACTTCGCGTCCAAAAAGCCAGACTCGTCTGCTCATGCCGAATCAATTAGTCTTGCCCCAAGACCAGCCGGGACAAGTCCCTTTGCTTTAAGATTTAGGGGCAGAATCCGTTTTCCTGATCAAAAGTTCAAGGTGTTCTTGAGCAGTGACGACGGATCGATGTTGAAGGTTAATGGCATCACCGTGGTGAACAACGACGGACTTCATGGCGAAGGAACAAAGGTTTCTGGCATCCGAGCAATTGATGGTTTTTACGACTTCGAAGTATTGTTTTTTGATGCGGGCGGTGCCTCTACTCTTCGAGTTGAATACGAATCAGATACGGTGAAACGACGTCCGATCCCGGCTAGCTGGCTCTACATGCCAATTGGCTAAGGACTGAGTCCAATGCTTGAAAATGGAACCAAACGCATGGTTCGCATGCCCGTAACATCTGGCTGAGATAGTTCGGCAAGGGCGGGGAGCGACCGGATTTTCAGTTCTTGCGAAGTCGTTTGATCATCTTCGATGGCAATTAAAGCCCGTTCGGAGGGATGCTCGAGCCATTTACTTGCTTGCCCACCGAGCCCAGCCTTCGATGCTGCGGAAAGAATAGCTTCGTCATCGTAAGGTGGTGGAGAGTTAAGGATTTCGGAATGCAACCGGTCAAACTCCGCTTCGCCTTGTATTCTCGCCATCTCAAGAATGGTTGCTGTCCTGATTGATCGGTATAAGTTCTGTGGCAGCAAACTCCAGCGGTGAAGAATGTTCGGCGGGGAAGACATTTTTGAGATTTGCTTTTCGACTGCTTGGCATCGAGAGCACTCCGGATCGGTGAAAAGAACGTAGACTTTCCCCTCAGGAATATGCTCGCGATCTCGAATCCGGAAAACCCCGACATCGCTAGAGGCTAAAAATCGATCCCATCCTCCGGTAGTCGTGAAAGCAATTGCCAGACTGAAAAAGAGAGGGCCAACCACTTTTACTTTTGGCAATAAACATAAAGCAGCGGCAAGAACTCCCGAATGAACCAACATGCAAAGTAGGCAGATCGACGAATTTGTGACCATCCAAACTATAAGGCTCAGGGAAACCGGCACCGTTAAAAGAATCCCAATGTTCGCCCACCTTTTGTCGTGGTAGGCGCCGAAAGTGAGCACGGTCAAGACAACTGGACCTGCCCAAGCAATAAAAGCACTTATCGGAAGTTGATTGACGAAGCTGCAACTCGCACAACTCCAAAGATTCATTCCCAAATGTTGAGCAAGAACGAGAAAAGCGACAACTCCTGAAAACAAGCAAAATGTTGTCCGGAGTTGTCTCATCGTTGTTCAAAGATACCGCCAACCAGGACTATAGAGCCCCTCAGAATTTTCTTCTTGCATTTGATGAGGCAATTTTGTAGAATGCAATCCAAGTTGGCTCAAAAATGATTTGACAGCCAAAAGTGAAGTTATGAAATCGAATATCAAAATGTTGTTCTTAGGCGGCATCAGCGCGGCTGTTGCCTATGCAGTACTTGGATGCGGTGGTCAGGGAGTTGCAACCGCAAACGCACTATCTCAAGGAAATCCGCCATTGCCCAAAGGAGAGTTTGACCGGTGCGGTACTCCGCTCCTAGACGAAAAGACGATGGCAGAAATCGAAACAAAGTTGGCTAATGCGGGACCTCGTCCGTTCATTACTGCTTCTCACGTTATTCCGGTCTATGTGCATCGGATCTATAACACCAGCACCAGTGCTGCCAGTGAAAGCGTCAGTACCACTCAAATCACGAATCAAATTAACGTACTTAATGCGGCTTACGCAAGCACCAGCTTTAGTTTTAGCC
>JAYVHY010000146.1:0-2055 GCA_043770615.1 Armatimonadota bacterium
GTACTTTGCGATGGTGTTTGCCGTGATCGTCGAGTCGGTTAACATTAAGGTCAGAAAGTCGTCCCCAGTTCAGCTTCATGAACTGGACTATCAGGAAAACGAAACTCCGACAACCGGGTAGGACATTTACTTCGCTCGAAACTCTACGCCTGGCACCGTCATTTCGACTGTGCCAGCCCGCAGTGCTTCCATTTGTCCCAGTTCAAGCATTTTTGATTCCCAAAGCTCCATCGCCTTGGCAACATCTTTTTTGAGTTCATGGTGTTTTTTGCTGAGGGCAACAACATCATCCTTTGGTCCGATGTGAGCTAGACGGTTTTCGACTTGAACCAGTTCAGACTCCCGCATGGAAACGCCATGCTCTGCGCTATCTACTTCCTTCTTAAGTCTTTCGATTGCCTTGCTTACGTCGCGGGGCGACATGGTTGGTGCCGCAACGACAACTGGTGTCGAAGCCACTTTGACCTTAGGATCAGGAGTGGATTTTGCGTTCAACGAAGCCCGATATTCCGGATATGATCCGCCGTATTGAATTGGGCCGCTCTTTTTTATATCAATTGTATGATCGGTGATTTGACTTAACAAGTACCGATCATGGCTGATCAGAATTAGGGATCCTTTGAAGTCCTTAATGACATTCGCCAAGGCTTCTCGCGAAGCCATATCGAGGTGGTTCGTCGGTTCGTCAAGCACCAACAAATTCGGGTTCAGATTAGTCAATCGAGCAAGGCTAAGTTTGTTCTTCTCTCCACCGCTAAGAGTCTTCACTGGTCGGTAGACATCGTCACCCTGAATCAAGAATCGCCCAAGCAGCGTTCTCGCCTCAGGCACGCCCATCCCGTCCTCCATCGTTAAGGTCTCGATTGGCGACATTTCTGGATCAAGGTCACTGGCGTCTTGGGTGAAATAACCAGCAACGACTCCGCTACCCAATCGATGCTGACCGCTTAAAGACTCAATCAAATTCATGCAAGTCTGAATGAGTGACGATTTACCGGAGCCGTTTTCGCCAATAACGCCCCAACGTTCGCCAAACCGAACCGTCCAGTCGAGCTCTTTGATGAGCACGTTGTCGCCAAAGCCAACCTTTAGCTTCTTGGTCTCCAAGACAATATCTCCTGATCGCTGGATCTTTCCAAAACCGCCTGCCATCTGCTTGTCGTTTTTCGCGACTTGGACCTTTTCAGTAATCAACTTGTCCATCAACTTCAGCCGCCCTCGCGCCTGCGCTGTCCGCTGGCTGTTCATGAATCGTCGAACGAATTCGTCCAACTTGGCAATATCTTGCTCTTGTCGTTTGGCGACCTCCGCAAGTCGCTCCTGATCTTCTTCTTTTAATGCGAGAAATTTTGCAAATGGACCAGGCCAAGCCCGAACCGTTCCATCGTTCATGTCCAGAACTCGTTCTGCAGTTGCTTCCAAAAAGATTCGGTCGTGGCTGACGAGCAGTATGGTTCCATGATAAGCCCGAATCCAACCTTCCAGCCATTCGGTCGCCTGAAGGTCAAGGTGGTTTGTCGGCTCGTCGAGGATCAAAAGGTCAGGTTCTTCAAGCAGTAATCGAGCGATTGCAAGGCGAGTCCGTTCTCCACCACTAAGCGCATCGGTTTTCTTATCGAACTCGGATTCCTCAAAACCCATTCGGATCAAAACGGTCCGAACGTCTCGCTCGACAGAATATCCTTCTGAATCTAGGAAATGCTCGTGAACCAAAGCGTATTCTTCAAGATCTTCGGGAGTAGCCTTTTCGCTTTGAATAATTTCTTCCAACTCTCGAAGTCGAATCTGGAGCACGAGCCGCTCTTCGGTACCCGATTGGGCTTCTTCGATCACCGTTCGCCCCATGGTTACCGGCTGTTCTTGTTTGAGGTAACCAACTTTGGCACCTCGACTGAGCATTACGTTTCCTGAATCCGGTCCGTACTGTCCAGTAAGTATTTTCAGGAGCGTGGTTTTTCCAGCTCCATTACGTCCGACGAGGGCAACCCGCTCACGGGGGTCTAGGCGAAAGGTAACTCCCTTCAAGATTTGGTCAGGTCCAAATGCCTTTTTGAC
>JAYVHY010000147.1:0-10478 GCA_043770615.1 Armatimonadota bacterium
ATGCCGGACAAGCGAGATGTTCTTCGTGTCGGTACGCTTGCCTCGTTCTTAGGTGCCATTACTGAATCTGAAAAGCTGGAAGAAGAAAAGAGAAAGGAATTCATCGAAGATTCTCTGAAAGTTGGTCAGGGGCCAACGAAGGAAGAAATCAAAGAAGGAAACCTCTATCCTGAGGAAATCTTTGAATGGGATGGCGATCAATGGGGCATGACCATCGATATGAACGCGTGTACCGGTTGCGGTGCGTGTGTCACAGCTTGTCAAGCCGAAAACAATATTTCAGTAGTTGGTAAAGAGCAAGTTGCAAAGGGTCGTGAAATGCACTGGATCCGATTGGATCGTTACTATTCTGGCGATGACACGAATCCGGAAGTAGTTTGGCAACCGGTCGCTTGTGTCCATTGCGAAAAAGCTCCGTGCGAACCAGTTTGTCCGGTTGCGGCCACGATTCATAGCCATGAAGGTCTTAACCAGATGGTTTACAACCGCTGCGTCGGCACCCGATACTGCTCAAACAACTGTCCTTACAAAGTTCGACGATTTAACTATCTGAACTGGTCAGACAACCAAGATCAATTCTCCAAGAAGGTTCAACCTTGGAATACGAGAATTATTCCTGGTCCGATCAACGAGCCAAAGTCTGATGGCATTCAGCTCCTGAAACTACTTAACAACCCCGATGTAACCGTTCGTGGTCGTGGTGTCATGGAGAAGTGCACCTACTGTGTCCAGCGCATCAGCGAAGCAAGAATTGAAGCCAAGAAGGGTGGCCGAAAGATCGCGGATGGCGACATCGTTACCGCTTGTCAGCAATCGTGTCCTAGCGAAGCAATCGTCTTCGGAAACATTGCTGATCACGGTAGTAAGGTTCACGCAATGCGAAATGACCCAAGAAGTTACTTGCTGCTTGAGGAACTTCAAACGAGACCGAGGACAAGTCACCTTGCAAAACTTCGAAATCCAAATCCTGAAATCACGCCAGCAAAGGCAAAGGAGGCTCATTAATGGCTGATAAGAGAATCAATGACCTGTTCATTACCGGTGACCAGACGTATGCAACGATTGACCACTCGGTCGGTCGACTCGTTCTTGATCCAAAAGCTCATACAACGAACTGGCTAAAGTGGCTGATTGTTGGAGTTATGGGATCTGGACTCTTGATGTTCAGCATTGCTTGGTTACTTTTCCAAGGCACTGGTACATGGGGCAACAACGTTCCATCAGCCTGGGGATTTGACATTGTCAACTTCGTTTGGTGGATCGGTATTGGCCACGCAGGAACCCTGATTTCGGCGATTCTCCTCCTCCTCAGGCAGCAATGGAGAAACTCTATCAACCGTTTCTCGGAGGCAATGACAATCTTCGCGGTTATGTGCGCGGGTATTTATCCGCTTTTGCACACTGGTCGACCATGGAATGACTTCTGGCTGTTTCCATATCCAAATATTCTGGGTATGTGGCCACAGTTCCGGTCTCCGCTTCTCTGGGACGTTTTTGCGGTCTCAACTTACTTCAGCGTTTCGCTCGTCTTCTGGTTCGTCGGACTCATTCCTGACTTTGCGAACCTGAGAGATCGATCCACCAACAAGTACGGCAAACTCATTTTTGCGTTGCTGGCTTTGGGGTGGAGGGGTAGCAATCAGCACTGGCACCGATATGAGCAGATGTACTACCTGCTTGCCGGTTTGAGTGCTCCGCTGGTTCTTTCGGTACACAGTATCGTTAGTTTTGACTTTGCGATCTCAATCGTCCCTGGCTGGAACGTCACGGTCTTCCCACCTTACTTCGTTGCTGGTGCGGTATTTGCCGGATTCGCAATGGTTATTATATGGGCGATCCCGCTTAGAAAGTATTACAAGCTCGAGCATTTGATCACTAATCGTCACCTTGACTGGATGGCAAAGATTACGCTTGCGACTGGCTTGATCGTCTGCTACGGCTACTTCCTTGAAGTGTTCTTCCAGTGGTACAGTGGCAACCCATACGAATACAAGCTTCTAACCGAAACGCGATTCAATGGAATGTACGCAAAGTTCTATTGGGCACTGATTGTTTGTAACGGAATCATTCCTCAGATATTCTGGTGGAACAAGGCTCGAACAAGTAACTTCTGGTTGATCTTCGTATCGATTGCGGTAAGTATTGGAATGTGGTTGGAGCGGTTCGTTATCATTCCAATGTCGCTCACCAGTAACTATTTGCCGTCGAGTGACAAGCCCTACTATCCGTCATTCTGGGATTTTGCAATGTTCGTCGGAACACTTGGCTTCTTCACCATGCTGATGATCCTGTTCATTCGGTTCCTGCCAATGATCAACATCTTCGAAGTGAAGGACCTCCTGTACAAATTCAAAGGCAAGAAGGAATTCGTCGAAGGACAATTACCTGTGGAGATGAAATAAATGGCTCACGATTACTCAGATCCATCTGGACTATATGCGCTCGTTGGGGAGTTTGAAACTCCCGAACGGCTCAAATTAGCCGCCGAAGAAGCTCGCCACGCCGGATTCAAGGTTATGGACGCTTACTCGCCGTTTCCAATCCACGGATTGAGTGAGGCAATCGGGTTTAGGGATACAAAAGTACCTTGGACCGTTTTCATCTTTGGTTTGATTGGCGTAACGCTTGGATATTCAATGCAGTTCTACACTTCGGTTATTGACTACCCAATGAACGTGGGCGGAAAGCCGATGAATTCGATTCCTGCCTTCATACCTGTCGCATACGAATGTACGATTCTCTTCGCCGCTTTTAGCGCTGCAATAGGAATGTTTGTTTATAACCGACTTCCGATGCCGTACCATCCAATTTTCAATGCTAAGAATTTTGAACGAGCATCGCAAGATCGCTTCTTCCTTGCAGTCGAAGCAACCGATCCAAACTACGATGCTGAAGCAATCGAAAAGCTCATGAAAAGTAATGGTGCTCTGGAGGTTTCAACATGCGACTTCTAACAAAATTGATTATTGGTTTTGCCGTGATAAGCATGGTTGGCTGTAACACTGACATGTGGGTACAAAAGAAAACTGCTCCCCTTTCAGACAGCGAGATGTTTGCCGATGGAAGTTCGGCAAGGCCGTTGGTGCCGGGAACTATTCCACGCGGTCACCTCCGAGAAGATGGCGTGTTCTATACCGGAATTGAAAATGGTAAATGGACCGACAAAATTCCTGTTCCGGTTACCAACGACCTGCTGAAGCGAGGTCGAGACCGATTTGATATCTACTGCTCACCATGCCACGGACGAATCGGGGATGGAAAGGGCATGATTGCTCAACGAGGATTCCAACTCAAGCGTCCGGTCGGCAACTATCATACGGAGCGACTACGAAAGATGCCAGTTGGTCACTTCTACGATGTAATCACCAATGGCTATGGAGCCATGTACAGCTATGCATCGAGAATTGAGCCACAAGATCGTTGGGCAGTAGTTGCGTATGTTCGGGCTCTCCAGTTGAGTCAGCACAGTTCAGTCAATGACTTGTCGGCTGACGAAAAAGCAAAACTTGATGAGAAAATTGAAACAAAGAAGGCTGGCCCTGAAGGAGAAGGTCACTAATGAGTGAAGCAACGATTGACAACGGAGCTGTTTCGACGAATGACAGTAGCACTCCGGGCTTTTTGAAATTGAAGCCAGTATTTACGCTCCTTTCCTTAGGTGCAGTCGTATATTGGGCATATTTGATGTTTGGCAGTGATACCACTCACCTCCATATGCTTAATAGCTGGATGTATGGATGGATTTTCTGGCTCATGGCAACTTTGGGTTGTCTTGCATTGACTCTTATCCACCATTCACTTCGCAGCATGTGGACGCTTCCGGTTCTCAGAGTCTTCGAGGCTGGATCAAGTCCTTGGATGTTCGGTGCGCTGGCGTTCTTTTATGCCCCGGTTCGAAAGAACATGGGCAAGGTCTACCAATGGCTTGAGCCAGAAGCTCACAACTATGTTGTGAAGTTCAAGCAAGCCTATTTGAATCAGACTGCATTTGACATTCGATTTGTAGCGGCATTCATCCTCCTTGGAGGCATTTCTTGGTATCTGCAAAAGTCTTCTACGCGACAAGACAAGAGCATGAATGAAAATGAGGCTCAACTTCGAACTAACGTGGCGAGTCCTTGCATTGTGTTCTTTGCATTGATCACTACGTTCTTGTTGACCGACGTTGGAATGTCCCTGACACCAAATTGGTACAGCACAATGTATCCACTGTGGTTGATCGTTGGCGGTTGCCAAACGGCTCTAACGATTGGAATCATCTTGGTAACGACCGCAGCGTATAAAGAGCCATACAAGGATTCTATGTCCTCAACGCTTACCAAGGATCTTGGAAACATGATGTTCCTTTGCACCATGTTGTGGGGATACACCTCGGTTTCTCAATTGATCATTCTTTGGAACGGTAACCTTCCCGATACAGCCGTCTTCTATGCTCACCGCGGTGTCGACGCTAAGTTAGGCTGGAACTATATTGGGGCTTCAACAATTCTAGGTTGTTTCTTGATCCCATTCGTGACCTTGCTGTCGCCAAGAATCAAGATGTATCACGCAAGACTACAAAAGATTGCGATCTTCATCTTCTGCTTCCGATTTGTAGATGTCTTCTGGATCATCGGTGCATCAATTGCTTATCGACAATGGAATCAGGCGATACCTACAATTGGCGACCTTGCTGGAGTAATTTTGATGGGTTGCGTTTGGTTTGCGGTGATGCTGACCATGATTGCAAAGCACCCACTCTTACCGCTTTACGACAATCGTTTGAAGGAGGCGAAAGCAAATGCACACTGAGTTTCAACCAGAAGATCCAGAAGTCCTAAGGGAAATGAAATATGACCGGCGTGACATTGATGTCCCGCTGCTCAAAAAGTACACAACGGTTATTACTGTTTCGTGTATTGCATGTTTCATCGTCTCATTACCGCTTTATAACTGGCTGACGACGCCAGGGAAAACGATCCCTTCGATTCTTGGGACGACTCGAGAACCAGCGGAACCGAGTAAGTTCCGAGCTAAGTCGCCTAATCCAATGTTGCAAGACAACTTGACCACGAAAGTTGACATCATGGAGCTTCGAAAGCACGAAGACGACACGATGAAATCCTTTGGCTGGATTGATCAAAACAATGGCGTGGTTCGAGTTCCAATCGAAAAAGCAATGTCAATGATAATCAATCGCGGAGTTTCAACCGGAGTTCAGGTTCCAGCAGTGACGAAGGGCAATACGATCCCTCAAAACGCTGTCGAGCCAGCAACAAGTAAACCAAATCAATAAAGCCATGACCAGAAAAAGCAGCCCAATATGGATTCCAATCGCAATACTTGCGATAGTCGTCGGGTCTGTGCTCTTGATCAAGCCAGCAAAGAGCAATGGTGTCTTTGCTAAAACATTTGACTTCAAACCAGCGATCGGAGCTCAAATGCCGGTTGACGCAATATTAACCGAGACTGATGGCAAGCAACATCAATTTGGTGAATATTTCCGTAGTGGTCGACCGGTCCTTTTTCTTCCCATTTTCTACAAGTGCAACGGTGTTTGCTATGCCGAAACCGAAGCTTTAACGAAGATGATGATGTTCGAGACAGCACTGAGTCCAAAGCGACCAGTTGACTCGGTCATTCCCGGTCGAGATTTCGACTTGGTCGTCATGAGTATTCACCCGAAAGAGACCGTCGAACTTGCGCAAGCGAAGAAGGCAGAGTTAATTTCGAGGTTCCGAGAAGCTTGGACAAATCTACCTCCTGAAAGGCAAGAGGCCCTAAATACCTATATCGAGAAGGGTGTGCACTACACTATTGCAACTCCAGAACAAGCGACCAAATTGACTGACGTCATGGGCTTCTATTATCAATATGATGAAAAGAAGGACTGGGTAAACCATCCTGCTGTCGCCGCTTTTATTGCAACTTCTGGCAAGATCGTTGCCTATAATACTGGGGCAAACTTCCCTACGAAAACAGTTAGAAACAACATTAAACAGGCAATCAAGGGTGATGTCCAGCCGGTCGGCGACGTCTTCCTGCTCGGCTGTTTCAAGATGGAAGCTTCGAGCCCCCGAACACGATCCATTGTACAGATCCTCAATCTGTCGGCAATCGGGACTTTGCTTTGCGTCTCATTTTTCATTTGGCGATGGAATAAACATTTTCCAAGTAACACCCTCAACTCAGGAGGTCCGAAGGACTAAACCGGAGAATCTAAGAAGACATGAACTTATTTAACTTTCCAATGACACCACCCGCCGCATCTAACTTTGCGTCGGAAATGGACCTATTGTTCTACTCCATCTTGGCTTTATCCACGGTCTTTGCGGTTATTACATTTGCTTACGTGATCTTTTACGCGATCAAGTATCGAGCCGGGTCTTCCGCTGATCGGTCAAGCCCAGTTTACGAGAACATGAAGCTTGAGTTGATTTGGATCGCCGGTCCGACCGTTCTTGCGATCATCTTCTTTGCCTGGGGCGCCAAAGTTTATGCTGATGTGCGAATTCCGCCAAAGGATGCCAAAGAAATCTATGTTATCGGCAAACAATGGATGTGGCACATTCAGCACCCGAACGGCGTGCGAGAAAACAATACGCTCCACGTTCCAATTGACACAGATATCAAGCTAACCATGATCGCCCAAGATGTCATTCACGACTTCTACATTCCAGCCTTCCGAACTCAATTCATGGTCGTCCCAGGACGTTACACCCAAATGTGGTTCCGGCCGACTGCGATTGGCAAGTACCACCTTTTTTGTAATATGTATTGCGGAACCCAGCACTCAGAAATGGGTGGTTCGGTTATCGTCATGAGCAAGAAAGATTATTCTGAATGGTTGGCTAACAACGGTTCAATGAGACAGAACTTGTCTCCGACCCAAGCCGGAGAAAAGTTGTTCAATAAGATTGGATGCGGAAATTGCCACGGACCAACGGACCTTCCACCTCGTTCGCCATCGATTGCTGGACTATATGGAAAGACCCGGGAGATGGATAATGGTCAGAGATTCATTGCCGACGAGACCTACATCCGAGAGTCAATTCTTCGACCAGGAGAAAAGCTTCTGAAAGGTTATGCGAACACAATGCCAATGTACGACAAGCAGCTAACCGAAGACGAGGTCATGGCTTTGATGGCATTTATCAAGAGCGGAGCCACACCTTCGTTGCCCGCAAATAACATCGCGGCGGGTGTTCCCGGAAAGCAAGCCCAAGTTAATGGGAAAGCAGGTTTAAATTCAAATGTTCTCGAGTTCAATGCCGAGAGCGCAGACGCAACTGCCACCTCGCGAGACAAAAACCTCGCGGTCGGTGCAATGGCAGTAGAAAAAGGAGATCAAAAATAGATGAGCACAACGGTAAAAACCCCAATTGGTAGCGGAGAATCATCCCCGGCACCAAAACTGAACTACCTTACCAATGGGCACTCGCTAAAGTCGTGGCTTCTCACCGAAGATCACAAGCGAATAGCTATTTTGTATCTAATTTCGGTTAGCTTCTTCTTCATGCTTGGAGGCACATTCGCAGGAATGATCCGATGGGAGCTAACGTCTCCGGCGGGTAACTTCCTCGAGTCAGATACCTATAACCGGGTATTCACCGCTCACGGCGCAATCATGGTCTTCTTGTTCCTTCTTGTCGCGGTTCCGGCCGTCCTTGGGAACTTCCTCGTTCCGCTGATGATAGGAGCCCGTGACCTTGCCTTTCCGCGCATCAACTTGCTCAGTTGGTACCTCTACACCGCGGCGGGGACCCTCATTCTGATCTCAGTTTTGTCTGGTGGTGTTGATGCTGGCTGGACCTTCTACACTCCATACTCGAGTCTGTACTCGAATAGTAACGTGTCGCTTTGTTTGGTGGGGGTCTTCTTAGGAGGCTTCAGTTCGATTACGACAGGTGTGAACTTTATCGCCACCGTCCATAGGATGCGGGCACCGGGTATGACATGGTTCAGACTTCCGCTTTTTGTATGGGCTCAGTACGCGACCGGAATCATCATGATGCTCGGTACGCCGGTTGTTGCGATTACCCTGCTCTGCGTTATCTTCGAAAGAACCTTCCAACTTCCAATCTTTAGTCCAGAACTTGGCGGAGACCCAATCCTGTTCCAACATATGTTCTGGTTCTATAGCCACCCGGCGGTTTACATCATGGTTCTCCCGAGCTTTGGTGTTATTTCTGAGGTTATCACGGCATTTTCTCGAAAGAGGATATTCGGATATCACTTTGTTGCGTTCTCGTCCCTTGCAATTGCGTTCCTTGGCTTCTTGGTATGGGGACACCACATGTTTGTCTCAAGCCAATCGATGTATCAGGGTGTTGCCTTCTCGTTGATCACGTTCTTGCTGGCAGTTCCGTCGGCAATTAAGATCTTTAACTGGACAGCAACGATGGCAAAGGGCAATATCCACTTGAACTCACCAATGATCTATGCCATTGGCTTCATGGGACTGTTCTTAATTGGCGGTCTAACGGGACTGTTCCTAGCCGCAATGGGACTAGATGTTCACCTCACTGCAACCTACTTCATCGTCGCGCACTTCCACTATGTAATGGTTGGAGGAACGGTTATGGGCTTCATGGCTGGTCTCCACTTCTGGTGGCCAAAGATGACCGGACGACTGTTTAACGATAACATTGCCAAGTGGAATGCCATCGTAATTTTCCTCGGCTTTAACCTTACGTTCTTCCCGCAGTTCATCGCAGGGTGGATGGGAATGCCACGACGATATCACTACTACTACTTTGCGCCTGAGTATCAGATCTACAACATCATGTCAACGATGGGTGCAACAGTACTTGGTATTGGATTCGTGATTCCAGTCATTTACCTGATCAAGTCACTGTTTACCGGTGAGAAGTCAGGAGACAATCCATGGGGAGCTCATGGTTTGGAATGGCAAACTACCTCGCCGCCTCCCACCGAGAACTTCTACTATTCACCGATCGTCACCGATGACGTGTATGACTACGATCCAGTAGCCGAGCACGAAGCATCACGAGAATTAGGAGCAAGAAGGCACTAAGAAATGTCAGCACACGGACACGCAGATAGCCCGGTCAAGTTTCAATACGAAGATATTGACCAACAAAACGACACTTACGTTATTGGTATGTGGGCGTTCATGGTAACCGAGATCATGTTCTTTGGTGGCCTGTTTCTCATCTACACGCTGTATCGAATTAACTACCAAGGCGATTGGTGGAAGGCTCACGAGCACCTAAGTTGGCAAATGGGTGGCATCAATACCCTCAATCTTTTAGTGAGTTCAATGCTAATGGCTCTGGCCGTAAGGTCAGCTCAGCTGAAAGAAAGAGTCAAGGTCATGGGGCTGTTGTCTATGGTCGTAGGTTGTGGTGCTCTCTTTATGGTCATCAAGTACTTTGAGTACTCAAGCAAGATTGCTGATCGACTTTATCCGGGGCCAAGCTTTACGATTGATCCATCCGTTGTACATGGAGCGAACCTTGATCATGCTCAATTGTTTTATGGCTTGTATTTCGGGATGACCGGGCTTCACGGAGTTCACGTTGTGGTCGGTATGATCCTTATTAGCATGCTCATCAAGTTCTGGTGGCAAAACAAAAAGGTCGTAACCGAGGACTATATTCCGACCGAGCTTATCGGACTGTATTGGCACTTCGTTGACATCGTCTGGATATTCCTCTACCCATTGTTTTATCTCATGCCGAAACCGTATTCGGTTATAGGAGGTCACTAACTCATGGCAAAATCACCGCTTCATGCAGCTGAAGATCATGGACATCATGTCCAACCGACGGGCATGTATATTAAAACTGCTCTAATTCTTGCGGTCTTTATGGGACTAACAATTTTGGCTGCCCAAGTCAACTTTGGTGGAATATTGACTGGGCACCACAATGACAAATGGGCATACTACATTAACAATTTGGTTGCCGTAGGAATTGCCGCTGTTAAAGCCTTTATCGTAGTCATGTTCTTCATGCACCTCAAATGGGCATCCAACACGGCAAAGGTTTGGGCACTCATGGGCTTCTTCTTCTTACCCGTCCTGTTTTCGGTGTTTGCCGATTACTTTACGAGGTCACACGAAGTAGTCAATGGTTGGATTCCTGGACAAAGTGAAACCGCGCTACCAAGAGAAATTGGAACAACGGATCAGAAGCACCTTGATCCTCGGTTTGCTAACGAGCAAAACCGAAATCCGAAAAGTAGCCTTTATTGATAGGATTCAGAAATCATGCTTCAGCTTTCAGCCCCTTTCCTTCGAGGATTGGGGCTGATTTGTTTTGAAGTCTGCTACTCCTTTGGCTCAGGAATAAGCCGTCTAAATTCTGCCTCAGCCCAGGCAAGGATTTCTTCGTTCGATGCGTCTTTACCAAAGGTCTTTGGTTCGCTCCAATTGACCGTGATCCAACCGAGGGCGGGGCGCGGAATAACTTTTGTGTAAGGCATCATTCTATTGGTGCCATTCATCGCGCAGACGATCACTGGCACCTCAGCCA
>JAYVHY010000148.1:0-10451 GCA_043770615.1 Armatimonadota bacterium
TATGAGCTTATCGGCACCAGCGGGGCGATTGAATTTGTCTTTATGGTAGGCAACGTCGCTGGCGATATAGGTCAGGCGTCCATCGCGTCGGCGAAGGACGCGGTCCATGTCGTCACCAAGTTTTGCCGAGCGGAGCCAGAGGGTTTCTGACGCATCAGACTTTGGTCTACTCTCCCGGTTCGAAGCCTCACCGACCTCTCTCTCAAGAGAGGTATCTCGCCCTGGGGCAGCCTGATTAAGGGTTTCGTCATCTTCAACAACGTCGCCTTTTTGCTCTTCAAACAAGACGTCTTCGATTTTGCCACCTTTGGCGAGTTTAAGCTTAGTTCGGGTCAACGAGAAGTCAGCGATGCCTTTTGCTTCCAGCGAGTCAATTTCGGTATCAACCATGCCTTTGTCGTGAAGTGATTGCTCCGAGAACCAAGTGTCATATTCAACGCCGAACAGAGACAAGACAGTTCGCTGAGCATCGAGCATGAGCTTTTGGGAATGCTCTTGATACCAGTCAATTGATTGATCTTTGGACGCGATTTTCTCGGCAACGTCATGGACGTAATCTCCCTTGTAGCCTTTGTCTGGAACAGGACGCCCTTCAATAATCGCCTTTACTGACTCAGCAAACTGCCTCATTTGCTCACTGTTCACGCCATCGTTGATGTAGTACTCGCGGTGGATCGTGTGTCCGACAGCTTCGAGGACTTTGCAGAGGGTTGAACCGTAAGCGGCGCCGCGGCCGGAGCCGATGGTGATTGGTCCGTTGGGGTTCACTGAGACAAACTCAACGTTGATTTTGAGTGGGTTTGGCACTCGTGATGCTGACTCAAGCTTAAAGTCTGGCGTAAGGACTGTCTCGACGTAACCGGCGACGAACGAAGCGTGCAATCGAAGGTTGATGAAGCCTGGACCAGCGACTTCGACGTCGGAGACGATCGTCGGGTAGTTGGCATCTAGTTTCTCGGCCAGGGCTTCGCCAAGGGCACGAGGATTCATTCCGGCGACCTTTGAGGCTGCGAGGGCAAAGTTACACGCAAAGTCCCCGTGCCCCGGATTCTTGGGGTCGCTGATCTCGATCGGGACATTCAGAACCTCAGCAGGTAGCCGTCCTTCGCCGATAAGTTCGGAAATAATGGCACGGAAAAGTTCGGCAAGCTTGGTTCTTAGCAAGCCTATAGTTTACTTGGCGCAAGCGATGCGAGGCACGAGTGCGGTATCTTATTAGCTTCTGATACCGATGTGGGCCTGTAGCTCAGTGGTCAGAGCGGGCGGCTCATAACCGTTCGGTCAGGGGTTCAAGTCCCCTCGGGCCCACCACTTTAATAGCTTTCGGCTTTCAGCCTTTCAATGTTGTGACCAGGCTCGAAATCATTTTCGCAAGCTGCTGGAGTTTTGAAACCTCGCCTTCACAATTCTCTATGAATCAAATTTCAGTTGCAATCTCCATGAGGGTCTCAAGTTCACGGATTGACCTAAGACTCATATACAAAAATCTGGCAAAATCGGCGTCTGAGCTTTTCGCATGACCTTCGGCAATGTTTGTCGGTACAGAAAGTGCCGCACGTCGAATTTAAGAAATCATTCCAAATTTTTCCTCTTGTGGAAAGGCACTGGTCAACCTGTAAAATTCAATGCAAATCGATTTTCCGAGCTGCCACACCTGAAGTTTCCGAAAATCTGAGTTTCTCATTTTTACCAGGGAATTTTACTCCCGGAAATCCAATTTGGCTGAGAGCTGAAAGCTGAAAGCAGAAAGCCTGCGAAGCGCTTACTTCAAGAATTCCGAAATCTCGGCGCCTGGCTCAGCTTTTTCGCCGTTGTCGACGTGTTTGATTTTGCCTAGTCGCGTGATTGGTAGCCAAACAAATTCGGCACGACCAACGATGCTGGCTCGAGGCACAAGTCCCCATCCGCGTCCGTCGAACGATCCGTTTCGATTGTCGCCCATAAATAGGAAGTAACCGGCCGGAATTTTCTCGGCGGGAAGAGCTCTAGCCCTGGGCCACTCTTCTTCCTCATTAATTTCGTACTTTGCCGCGACACTATAGCCACGTCCGGGCATGTTGGCATCGAACTCGGTGTAATTGAGGGGAATTAGATTGCCTTTATAGTTGACCAATTTCCAGTTGGGCTTTAGAACCGCATCTCGCTCCGGGCCAGCTAAGATTCTAAAAGTCTTTTGCTCAGAGTCGTTCGGCTGAGTGAAATGCTTATAGGGCTCCCACAGCGGCTTATCGTTAATAAAAATCTGGCCCTGCTTAATTTCCACCTTGTCACCGGGAAGGCCAATAAGGCGCTTTACAAAGTCAACCTTTACGGTTTTGCCATCTTCTTCAATTTGATCGGGGAAACATGCCTCAATCGGCGGCCTAAAGACGACAATGTCCCCTCGCTTGGGCTCGGAATACCGGTAGATGGCTTTGTTGAGACCAATAAAATCACCGACAAGGTTAGTCGGAACCATTGATCCGGTTGGAATTTGGAAAGTCTGGAAAAAATATGGTCGAATGACCATGAAGATGAATATCGCCGCATAGATCAGCGCATCGCACAGTTCACTGATGCCACTTGCAAACTTCCAATTCGTCGTTCGTTGGTGACGAGGCATGTCCTTAACAAACTTGTAAGTGGCGACGCGGAAAATCGAAAGAACGGCCGCAAAAATCAGAATCTGACTCAGCGGCGTTCTAGCAATGTGATCAATGAGCTTCTGGGTATCCATCCGATAGCCAGATTATTTGCGTCTTTCTTTAATTCGTGCGTCCTTACCGACCTTGTCTCGAAGGTAATAAAGCTTGGCACGTCGTACTCGACCGCGTCGAGTGACTTCAAATTTTGCTACGTTAGGGGAGTGAACTGGAAACGTTCTTTCAACGCCGACTCCACTGGTGATCTTTCTGAGGGTGATCGTCTTGGCGACTCCACCATGCTTAACTGCGATGCAGAGACCTTCGAACAACTGAAGTCGCTCTTTATCGCCTTCACGGACTCTAACGTGTACCTTGACCGTATCACCTGGCCAAATCGTTGGCGCGTCAGCCTTAATGTTATGGGCTGCGACGCTCTCCAAAATTGCTTGTTTCGACATAAGTTTGTTTATTTCCGTTCCTACTTTTTCGGTTCCCTTGAACTGACTGGTTTCCACTTCGGCGATAAAGCCTAACGAGGCACAGAGGCGCGACGGAAATTCCACGCTTGAGCCGAACATCTATTTTGGCACATTTTTAGCGTTCGATGCATGCTCTGAGCCACCGAAGCATTAGTTATGCCCTGATCGTAAGTCATCGTCAAAGAAAGTAGGTGATAAAATTGAGGAGCACAGCAATGGCGAAAACAAATTCTGTAATTCAGTTTAATGCGAAACTATCTCGTCCGGGTGGCGCAGACAAAGGCGCACCTTGGTTGTTCCTGAGGTTGCCCGAAGATGCCAGCAAGCAGCTGCCCACTCGAAGTATGGTTTCAATTGAAGGCATTTTTAATGGCAAACCATTTCAAGCCACCCTTGAGCCGGACGGTGAAGGTGGTCATTGGTTAAGAGTCCAACCAAAGCTTCGTCAAATTGTCGGAGCGGAGGTGGGTGAAGTTGCGGAATTGGAGATCGGACTGGTAACCAAGGAACCTGAACCCGAGGTTCCGGAGGACCTTCAAGCTGCCTTAGACTCGGCACCGGCTAAGGCAATGGAAACCTGGTTGAGTACAACACCTCTCGCCCGTCGAGACTGGATCTATTGGATCACCACGGGTAAGAAAGCCGAAACCCGTTCAAAGCGAATTGATGTGGCAATATCGAAAATGTCGGCCGGCAGTCGACGCCCATGCTGTTTCGATCGGTCGGGAATGTACGACAAGAGCTTGAGCTGCCCGATTGCCGATGAAACTTAGTGATTTATTTCTGAAGAAACTCGGCGATTTCGGCGTTCGGGGCCGGTTTTTCACCATTGTCTACGTAGTTGATTTTGCCAATCCGTGGAAAGGGCAACCAAACAAATTCCGCTCGACCAATGATGGATGACTTTGGAACCAAGCCCCACCCGCGACCATCAAACGAACCATTCCGGTTGTCGCCCATAAACAGGTAATAACCAGCCGGAATTTTCTCTGCCGATAAAGCTCTCGCTTTTGACCATTCGGCTGGGTCCTCGATGCGAAACTTTTGGGCAACATCGTACGGCCCTCCCAGATGATTCGCATCAAACTCCGTGTAATTCAAGGGAATCAAATCGCCTTTGTACCGAACCAGCTTCCAATTTGGTTTTGAGACCGCTTCGCGCTCTGCTCCGGTTAGAATCCTAAACTTCGAATGGCTCGAATCGGTGTCATAGGTGTAGTGTTTGTAGGGTTCCCAAAGCGGCTTGTCGTTGATGAAAACGTGACCCTGACGAATCTCAACAGTATCACCCGGAAGCCCAATGAGTCGTTTCACAAAGTCGACTTTGACCGTAACTCCATCAACATCAATATCTTTGGGAGTACAAGCTTCAATTGGGGGTCTGAACACAACAATGTCGCCTCGTTTGGGTTCCGTGTACCGATAGATTGCTTTGTTGAGACCAATATAATCTCCAACCATGCATGTTGGAACTAGGGATCCAGTAGGAATTTGAAAGGTCTGAAACAAGTACGGTCGAATGACCATGAAAATGAAAATTGCGGCGTAGATCAAAGAATCTAGTAGTTCGCCGATTCCCTTGACCGTTTTCCAAACTCCTGTGCGCTGGTGAACTGGGGCGTTATGGATAAACCGATACGTCGCAACTCGATAAATTGAGAGGACTACAGCAAAGATCAGAATTTTGCTGAGCGGCGTCCTCGCCAATTGGTCAACAAGTTGCTGGGTTTCCATCGATTAAATTGCCACCAAGAAGTATTAAGGAACCTTGGTCATGTTTGGTTCCTTGGCGAGAAATTTTCGGACTATTTGCCCTCAAGCAAGTCCGGTCGTCGCTGCATAGTTCTTTCGAGAGCTTGCTGCTTCCTCCACTTCTCAATCAAGGCATGGTTACCACTTTTTAGTACCTCGGGAATCGATTTGTCACGCCAGACTTCCGGTCGGGTGTAATTAGGAGCCCCAAGTAGATTGTTTTGAAAGGATTCTTCTTCAAGCGAGTCCTGATTTCCGAGGACGCCAGGTAAAAGCCTAACGACGGCGTCGGCCATCACAAGTGCAGGGAGTTCTCCATTGGTGAGCACATAGTCGCCGATCGAAAAAATGTGAGTTGCAAAGGTTTCTTCAATGCGGTGATCGATGCCTTCATAGTGTCCGCAGACGAAGATGATTTCGTCGTATTCAGAGAGTTCTTGGGCTTGGGGCTGTTCAAACTTGGTGCCGCTTGGCTCGGTGAGGACTATTGCGGTTGTGAACTTTTCTCCCTCGCTGGTCGAGGGAGTCCGTGAGTCTTCGAACGGGTGGGCGTGGTTACCCAAAAGCGACTCAATGGCTAACGCCACCGGTTCGGCTTTCATCAACATTCCTGGGTGCCCGCCGTAACAAATGTCATCGACCTTTTTGTTTGGATCGTAACAGAAGTTGCGCGGATTTACAGCCGAGAATTCAACGATTCCGGATGCCTCAGCGCGTGCCATCATCGACTGGCTAAGAGAATGCTGAATCCAATCGGGGAACAAAGTGACAAAGGCGATCTTTTTCATTGAAAATGCGGAAAAGTTTCTGATAGTTTGACCCATCTAGAAACGTGATCAACCCGGTATTCTAATTCTCATGTCGAATATCCCCAGCGACCTGAACTACACGAAGTCGCACGAGTGGGTGCGCGTCGATGGCGACGTTGCAACCATTGGCATCACTGACTTTGCCCAGTCCGAACTAGGCGACGTTGTTTATGTCGAACTACCAACCGTTGGAAAGATGCTCGCAGTCGGCGACACCTTTGGGAGCGTAGAAAGTGTTAAGACAGTTTCTGATCTTTACGCACCGGTTCCTGGCGAAGTCCTAGAAGTCAACCAAGAATTGGTCAGCACCAGTGAAAACGTCAACACGGATCCTTACGGTTCTGGTTGGATGGTCAAGATTCGCCTTACCGCGTCCGTTCCCAACGATTTGTTGAGCGCGGAAGAATACGGGGCTGTCGCAGTCTAAACCATGCCATACGTTCCCCATACCGAACTCGACACCCAAGAAATGCTTTCGGTGATCGGGGCGAAATCTATCGACGAACTTTTTCGCGAAATCCCGGCTAATCTTCGTGTTGCACCTGGAGCCCTGAACCTTCCGCCTGCCCTTGACGAGCAGCGGCTGATGGCTCATCTAACCGAGATTGCCAGCAAAAACATTGACTGTACGAAGCTGACTTGTTTCCTCGGCGCTGGTATTTACGATCGCTACATCCCGGCGACGGTAGGCGCAGTTATTTCACGAGGGGAATTCCTCACGGCTTACACACCCTACCAACCAGAAGCTTCGCAAGGATATCTTCAAACCATTTATGAGTTCCAAACGATGGTTTCGGAACTTTACGGAATGGACTTGGCGAACGCTTCGATGTACGATGGGGCGACGTCGATGGCAGAGGCCGCGATCATGGCGACCGGGATCAAAAATCTTGATAAGGTTGTGGTGAGCGATGCGGTTCATCCCCATTATCGAGAAGTTCTTGCTACTTACTGCTGGTCAATTGGAGTTGAAGTCGTGACCGCGCCATCGGTTGATGGAGTCACGAAGGATTGGAATGCGGCAAGCTCGGCTTGCATCATCGTTCAATATCCAAACTTTTTTGGCTGCATCGAGGATCTTGCCGCGGCACGAAAGGCGGCAGATGAAGCCGGAGCCTTGCTTGTAGTGGTTGCGGATCCAGTAGCTTGTGCGTTGCTTCGAACTCCTGGATCGTTTGGAGCAGACGTGGTAGTCGGCGAAGGTCAACCAATGGGAATCGCGATGGGACTTGGCGGACCAGTAGTCGGGCTTTTTGCGACTAAGAAAGAGTTTGTACGACACATTCCAGGTCGGATTGTTGGCAAGACCAAAGAAGCTCACGGAGAAAGACCAGGCTACGTTATGACCCTCCGAACTCGGGAGCAGGACATTCGTCGCGAGAAAGCGACTTCAAACATCTGTACCAACGAAGCCTTGATGGCACTAGCGGCAACGGTTTATATGATTGCTCTCGGAAAGAACGGTATGACCCAAGTTGCCACCAGTTCTGTTCGCAACACGCAATATGCAATCTCAGTCTTGAAGTCAATCGGCTGTTCGGTCAAGTTTGGCGGCAAGGTATTTGGTGAGTTTGTTCTGAGTTTGCCGAAAGATGCGACCAAGGTTCGAGATGCGATGATCGCAAAAGGATTCCTGGCTGGTCTACCACTCGGCGGATATTACAAAGGGATGGAAAACGACTTGTTGGTCGCGGTGACCGAAATCAGGACAAAGGCGCAAATTGATGCCTTTGCCGCAACGATGAAGGAGGTGTTGGCATGACGAGCGGACGAATGCAGTTGATGCCCGAGCCGAAGCTTATCTTCGATAAGTCCCGCCCAGGTCGAATCGGATGCAACGTACCTCGGTGCGATACGCCTGAAGTTGATTTGGCGGCGGTCTTAGGTGAGACCCGAGATGATCTTCATTTGCCAGAGATTGCCGAGCTTGACCTTCTTCGGCACTTCACAAATTTAAGTCAAATTAACTTCGGAATTGAGACCGGATTCTATCCGCTAGGCTCCTGTACGATGAAATACAACCCCAAGATCAACGAGCAAACCGCTCGGCTGGCAGGGTTTGCAAACCTTCATCCAATGCAGCCCGTTGACACGATTCCGGGAGCACTTGAAATTCTCAACGGAGTACAAGAAATGCTCTGCGAGATCACCGGATTCTCTACAATCACGCTCCAGCCCGTTGCTGGTGCTCATGGTGAGATGACCTGCTTGATGTTGGTCAAGGCTTATCATAATTCGATTGGCCAAAGCAATCGAACGATTGTTTTGGTACCTGACTCCGCTCACGGAACGAACCCGGCTTCTGCGGCTCGATGCGGTTACTCGGTTAAGTCAATTCCGACTGATGCAGCAGGAAACACCGATCTTGGTTACTTGGAACAGACCCTCGCGGAGATTGGCTCTGACGTAGCGGCACTGATGCTTACCAATCCTTCGACACTTGGTTTGTTTGAGCCAAACATCGAAAAGATTTGTCGAATGATCCACGAAGCTGGCGGACAAGTTTTCTGCGACGGTGCGAACATGAATGCAATGGTGGGTACGACCCGACCAGGCGATCATGGCTTCGATTGTATGCACTTGAACCTACACAAGACGTTCAGCACGCCTCACGGCGGTGGTGGTCCTGGTTGTGGAGCGATTGGCTTGATGAGCCATCTTGAGCCATTTTTGCCAGCCCCAGTTATTCGACCGGTTGGCGACAAGATTGTGGCGGACTATGATCGTCCTCAGACGATCGGTCGGGTGTCTGGCTTTTATGGTCAGTTCTTGATGGAAGTTCGAGCGTATACATACCTACGGGCTTTTGGTAAAGAGCACATTGCCGACATCTCTCGGTATTCAGTTTTGAACGCAAACTACGTTCGAGAGCGACTGAAAGATGTCCTTCCTCCTGCTCATGACCGCCCGTGCATGCACGAGTGCATCCTTACGGCTGAGAAGTACAAGAAGGAGCACGGAGTTCGGGCGCTGGACATCAGCAAGCGACTGATGGACTATGGATTTCACCCACCAACCAACTACTTCCCGCTCATCGTTCCGGAGTGCTTTATGATTGAGCCGACGGAAACCGAGACAAAAGAAACATTGGATGAGTTCTGCGACGCGTTGATCACAATTTGCCAAGAGGCGATTGACACGCCTGACGTGCTTCACGACGCGCCTTCGACGCGAGTGGTTGGGCGACTGGATGAGACGTTGGCAGTTAAGAACCTCGACGTCCGCTGGTGGCCGAAGAGTTAGGCTGAATTTTATCTCCCTTGCTGGTCGAGGGAGTCGGTAAGTGAGGAACGAGCGAACCGGTGGGAGTGGATACTTGGAACTAGCCTTCGAAAGCAAAAATGACGGCGTGACCAACATGGCGCGAGATATCGCTATGCTGTCTTTGGCAGAAGACGGTATAGCGGGAGCGAGAGTCTATTTTTGGGATTCGGTTTGGGTAACCCTTGGGCGCAACCAAAAGCCGGAGGATGCCCTTCTAGACCTATCGGTGAATCATATCGTTCGTCCAACTGGTGGGGCGGCGGTTTTGCATGGGCATGACTTGACGATTGGTCTTGCTATGCCGTTGGTTGATCTTGACTGCACTTCACGCGAAGTTAAGAAAGCCTATTTGGGCTTGGTATCGCCAATTATCGCCGCGCTCAATGCTGTAGGGGTTCCGGCTTCGCTTGGACGAGATATCGCTGACCGGGGGAGTTTGGCGTCACCTTATTGTTTTGCGATGAAATCGGACTATGACGTGTTGAACCGGGAGATGGGCGAGAAGATTTGCGGGTGTGCAATGCGGGTGACGGATAGAGCAGCGTTGCTCCAAGCGAGTATTCCGGTTAGGGAGCCGTTGGTCGATCCGAATGCAATTTTGAATGAGTACATGAGAACACCATCGTCTGGTTTCGATATCACTAAGTTCAAAAGCGAATTGAAAAAAACTTTAGAGAATTCCTAGACTAAAGAGTTCCGACTGCGTAGGAACGATAGGCACGTCTTAGATCCGCACCTTTCTTCAGCCTTATAAGAAGCCAGGTCTGCCTTCGAAGGCTATAAGTCCTTATCCAAACAGACATGAATAAAGCTTTTGTGCTCATCGGCGGGACCGGAGGAATTGGTTCGGCAATTGCCCAGCGTCTTATAAAGAGCGGTGAATCCGTTCACCTCATTGCCCGAAACGAGGATCGACTTCGCGACTTGACAACCGAACTTGGTTGTGCCTATTCGGTTTGTGATGCCAATGACGAATTATCCCTAAAAACTGCTCTAGATTCCATCAGTAAAGATGCCGAGATATCTGGAATTGCAGTCTGCGTTGGATCGATTCTGTTAAAGCCAGCCCACATGACTACCCTCGAAGAGTTTCGCCGATGCTGGGAAATCAATGCAGTTCCCGCGTTTCTGGCGATCAAAATTGCCATTCCACATATGCGTGCAAGAGGCGGCTCCATAGTACTGTTCTCTTCGGCGGCGGCAAGAATTGGGCTCCCCAATCACGAGGCCATTGCATCGGCGAAGGCGGCGGTTATTGGCCTCATGCAATCTGCAGCAGCAACTTATGCCGGCAATGGAATTCGAGTGAATTGTATTGCGCCCGGGTTGGTCCGAACCCCCTTATCGGAGGCTATGATGAGCAATCCGGCAGCAGAAAAGGCTTCTCTTTCTTTTCATCCTCTCAACCGATTAGGCGAACCGGACGACATTGCGGGATTGGCGGCATGGTTGCTATCCGACGAAAGTCGCTGGACCACCGGACAAACGTTTACCGTTGATGGTGGACTTTCCGGTCTGAAAGT
>JAYVHY010000149.1:0-2038 GCA_043770615.1 Armatimonadota bacterium
GCAATCTTGTTGATCGTATTGGCTGTCGCCGGAGCAATAACGACTAAATCGGCTTGCCTCGCCCAATCTATATGCGCCATTCGACCAACATTTGGTTCCTCAAAAGTGTCAGTTAAACACGGCTGACCCGTTAAAGTCTCAAACAATACCGCACTGACAAAGTTTTGGGCCGCATCGGTCAAACAAACCCGAACAACGTGCCCCTCTCGCATGAGTTCTCTCGCGAGGTCCGCGGCTCGATAGGCCGAAATCGACCCACTCACGCCAAGCAGAATATTCATTCGATGATCCTCTCTAGCATGGAAACCGTGAGATCCACATCAAGGTTAACAACGCGATGGTGATATTTCGGGGCCAGCGCAACTTCATCCTGAGCATTGATCAATCGCTTCTCTATAACTTCGGGGTCGTCCAACCCCCGACCACGAATCCTAGCCTCCAACTCTTCCATCGATGGCGGCAAGATGAAAATAGAAATTGCATCTTTTCTTAAAGACATGGCATGCAAAGCGCCTTGAACATCGATCTTAAGAATGGCAATCTTTCCCGCTTGGATGAGGTTCTCCATGTCGGTCAAGGGCGTCGCATACCAATTCCCATGGACTTCCTTAAACTCGAGAAAATCACCGTTACCAGCCTTGGTCTGAAAATCAGGAACTGAGACAAACCGATAGTCCAAACCTTCAACTTCGCCGGGTCGAGGACTGCGAGTCGTATACGCGACAACGCGCTCTACCTTTGGGTTGACTTCCCGCCAGGCGTCAATAATGGTGTCTTTTCCGACCCCACTTGGGCCGCTCAGGATTACTAGTTTTCCATTCACAGTAAGTTGTTCAAAGTAAGTGTACTTATAATCCAAGAATCGTCATTAATTTGCTGACTACCTTCACCTGATCATGGCGAACATAGTCCGTATCTGACATGAAATTCCCGGGAATAATTTTTAGTCCCATCGCCTTTATTCGGTCGATGTCGGGGTCAACAAAAATCTGCCCCACTGCCCGATACTTTTCGAGCGATGCATCAGTGGGAACACCCGTATTGACCAATACATAGTCAAAGACTCGCTCCTTTACTTGTTGCATGATCGCTCCAACGTGCTCACTGGCGCTAAAAGTATCGCTCTCACCCTTCTGAGTCATGACATTGCAAATATAGACCTTAATCGCCTTACTTTCTTTCAATGCCTGGGCCATACCGGGAATGAGCAAGTTTGGGATAACCGACGTATAAACACTGCCTGGTCCAATACAGATCATGTCGGCATCCGCAATCGCGTCAAGCGCAGGCTGATAGGCTTCTACTTCGCTTGGTGCCAACCTTAATTCGCGAATTTTTCGTCCCGCGTCAACGATTGCCGTTTCTCCAGAAATTTCTTGACCATTGTCCAATAAAGCATGTAAACCAACGTGGTCCAGCGTAGAGGGCATGACTTCGCCGCGAATTGCAAGTACTTTGGATGCAATATTGATCGCTTGCTCAAAGTCCCCTTTCGCCTGCTCTACCAAAGCCGTAATGATCAGATTCCCCATCGAATGACCGCTTAAAGAACCGCCGTCTTTAAACCGGAACGAAAACAAGTCGGTCATTTCTTTTTCTGCGTCAGCCAATGCAACTAGGCAGTTTCGAATGTCCCCAGGAGGAATCATCCCCTTGTCTTGAATCAGTCGGCCAGAAGAGCCGCCGTCGTCAGTTACGGTTACGATTGCCGTGATGTTCGAAGAATGTTGCTTCCAACCCTTCAACAGCGTAGACAGCCCCGTTCCACCACCTAGCGCAACAATTTGAGGGCCATGAGCCAAAACTTGCTTTCGACGATACAGGTCCGCCTGTCCACTTTTAATGCTCGGATTAAATGTCTCAATAATGTGGTTGAGTACATTTCGAACCGAAAGGACGAGTAACAGAATTCCAAGAATAAGGAGCGCTGCCCCTATCCAATGAACCACGCTATCGGTTTGATCGGCATTGAGCCAAGAGTCCATCGAACTCGATAACAGACCATTGAGAAACCGAATGAGGTTCTGAAACTGAACAC
>JAYVHY010000150.1:0-10442 GCA_043770615.1 Armatimonadota bacterium
AACGAATCTGAACAAAAGAAGCTAACACTTTCTGTAAACATTTTTTCAAAACCCTAGAAATTTCCCCAATTCCCAGGATTTTGGTCAGCCAATAGCAGACCTTCCGTAGATTCCCTGCAACCTAAAGAAACTTTACTTGGCTCGCAGCTTGTCGCTTACCGATTACCGCTTGCCACTTATCGCTGGCGCGGTTTCCGCCTCGCCCCGGAAGGCTCCGCCGCATCGGGATCGCTTGCCGCCAACCGCCACGAGCCGCTCTCACCTTCCCGGAGGTACCCTAATACCAAATGCATGACGTAGTGATCGTATCCGTTGCTCGAACTCCTATAGGCAGTTTCCAAGGCGCCCTTTCTGACTTTACTGCTCCAAAACTTGGAGCAATCGCCATCAAGGCCGCCGTTGAGCGAGCTGGAATCCAGCCCGGCGACGTTGACGAAGTCATCATGGGCTGTGTCCTTACCGGCGGAATGGGGCAAGCTCCCGCTCGTCAAGCCACGATCTATGCGGGTCTGCCAAATCATGTTCCCTGCCTAACCATCAACAAAGTCTGTGGCTCAGGCATGAAAGCTATCATGCTTGCCACTCAAGCCATTGCCCTCGGAGATTCCAAAATCGTCGTCGCTGGCGGAATGGAGTCAATGACGAACGCGCCTTACGTTTTAGACAAGGCCCGTGCCGGCTACCGAATGGGCAATGGTCAGATTATTGACACGATGGTTCACGATGGACTATGGGATCCTTACAATAATTGCCACATGGGACAATGTGGAGATTCAACTGCGACCGAACTAGGCTATTCGAGGGAGCAGCTCGACGCATTTGCCGCTGAATCGTTTGCCCGCGCTAAGTCAGCTCTGGCCGCCGGAAAGTTAAACGAGGAAATCGTTTCGGTGGAAATTCCCCAGCGAAAGGGCGACCCAATTATTTTTGACACCGACGAGCAACCTTCTCGCGGTGGAGACCCAGCCAAGCTCGCAACCCTTCGACCTGCCTTTAATAAGGAAGGTGTTACCACCGCCGGAAACGCAAGCTCAATCAACGATGGCGCCGCTGCCCTCGTGTTAATGTCTGCCGAAGAAGCCGAAAAGCGAGGATTGAAACCTCTTGGTCGAATCAAAGGATACGCGACCCACGCCCAAGAACCAACGAAGTTCACAACCGCACCCGCCGTCGCGATCCAAAAGCTCCTCGATTCCACCGGATTAACAACCCAGGACATCGATATCTTTGAAATCAACGAAGCATTTGCCGTGGTCGCACTAGGATGCGCAGATAAAGTCGGAATTCCCCATGATCGACTCAATGTGAATGGCGGCGCAGTGGCAATGGGACATCCCATCGGAATGACCGGCGCACGCCTCGTCATGACTGCACTACTGGAACTACGGCGTGGAGGCGGTAAATATGCAATTGCTACCCCTTGTATCGGTGGCGGCGAAGCAACCGCGGTATTAGTAGAAGCTCTCTAAGAAATCGTAACTATCCATGAGGACTCCTTTTCCAAATCCCGATAAAAATATTGGGATTTGGAAAGGAGCCAAGGATGGACGACCTTAAGCAAAAGATCAAAGGACTCAAAAGAAGGCTATTCGCAAAATTCTTGCGATCAAACATCGTCACCTTCATTTCTTTGGCCGTTCTTGGCGCAGCCCTTACCAGCTTCATCCTCTTTTCAACCTTCGCCAACATCAATTTGCTTCGCGAACAAAAGAGACTTGAAGACTACAAAAGCCTCAAACTCGTCGAAGCCCAAATCAACGGAGTCTTTAAGGCCGAATTTGATCGACTGACAATGCTTTCAATGAAGGCATCCAGTGACTTGACCAAAGGGAGTACGAAGGCTCCAAATGATAATAGTCAGATATGGATTCCCGATAAGACAAAATCGGATCTGATTCCAATTGATATACATCGTTCGAACAGTCCTGAAAATCCAATTCTCCAAAGTTTCATCGATTCAAACTGGCTACGATTTGGAACCAACGCACCAAAATCGGACCAACCCAGTTCAATCCTTTCCTTAGGAAACGTAACAGTTTTGGATGGAGATAAGTCCGTGGTCTTCATCGTTCCAATCATTGGATCCGGCGGCGCTTTGTTGGGAGCTGTCACCAGTCGGATTCCAGCCACCGATATCCAAAGTCTTTTGTCCGAAGGGACTTACCTTGTCAATAGCAATTCCACGCTGTCTATTGGTCGACAAGGCACCCAAATTGAAAGCATAAACACCAAGGATCCGGAATACATAACTGGCTCATTTGCAGCTCGAATCAACGTATCCGAGTCAATGGTTCCTTGGAGAGTTAGGTCATTCCACGCTCCCAATGAGCTTTGGGCAAAACCAGAAATCAAAGAGACCCTCAATTTCCACGTTTCGCTAATGCTTATAACATGGGTCGTCATCTACCTGTTATCAAGGTCAGGCATCCAAGGACGGAAGCGGCAACGAACGCTAATTGGCAACTTGGCCCAGAAAATCATTTGGATAACCGACGAAGATGGAAATGTAGGCTACGTCATTGGCAAAATTCGAGACCACCTTGGCTGGAAGGAAGTTGACTACCATGACGTTGAAATAGGACTCTTTGTTCATCCGGAAGATAGACCACTGATCAAAAACGCGATTGAAAAAGCTCAAACCCCGAATCCAGGCGAGAACATTGTCGAAGTTCGGTTCGAAAACAAAGATCGAGAATACCGTTGGTACGAAGTTACTGTAACGAACATGATCAGCGTTCCAGAAATCAGCGGAATCGTTGTAACCGCTCACGATATCGAGCATCGAAAGCATGCAACTGCGCATATCATTGCTTCGAAGCGAGCCGCCGAAAAAGCAAACGAAGCTAAGAGCGAATTTTTGTCTCGGATGAGCCATGAGCTTAGAACGCCACTAAACGCTATCCTCGGATTCGGTCAACTGTTAGAAATGGAGGCCATTACTGATCGGCAAGCAGAAAATGTCGATCAAATTCTTATTGCCGGTCGTCACTTGCTCGACTTGGTCAACGACATTCTCGATATCGCCCGAATAGAAACAAGGAAGGTTAACCTCTCGGTAGAAGAAGTCGATATTCAGGAAGTTATCAGGGAATCGTGCGCCCTCCTGGCCCCGTTAGCCGCAAAATCCCAAGTCACGTTAATCGTTGATGAGTCTGATGTATGGAACATCATGTCAGATCGGCAGAGACTGAAACAAATCGTCCTAAACCTCCTTTCGAACGGAGTTAAATACAACCGAGCGGGTGGAGATGTATCGATATCTATTCGACAGGATGACCAGGGCGTTTCGATTTTGTTTACGGATACTGGAATCGGAATCGAACCGCAATATCTAGACCGGGTATTTACCCCGTTTGACCGCCTCGGTTCAGAAACTGCCCAGGTTGAAGGAACTGGCTTAGGGCTTGCTCTATCAAAAACCCTTGTCGACGCGATGGGCGCAAAGCTTTCGGTTTCATCCGAATTTGGGACCGGATCAGTCTTCTCTTTGTCATTCCCAATCGAATCTCTCGTCAAGCCCAAAGCTGATCTTGTTTTGGAGTCAAGCGAAGACGTGAACCATATTGGATATTCCGGCAATTGCAACCTAAAGGTTCTTCTTGTTGAAGACAATATCATCAACTTGAGATACATCTCTAAAGTCATCGAAAAGATGGACGACGTCGAATTGATGAGTGCAAAAGAGGGAGGCATCGGAATTGAGCTTGCCAAAACACACAATCCCAATCTGATTCTCTTAGATTTAGATTTACCTGACATCTACGGAATTGAAGTCCTTAAAGCATTGATCGCGGACCCAATCACCGCCAAAACTCATATTATCGTTATGAGTGCAGAGACGAACCCACACGTTGTCGAGACAGCCCTTGCCATCGGAGCTCATAAATTTGTGACAAAGCCCATTGATATTGCTAGCCTCTTTGAGCTCTTCAATGAGGAAAAGAAAGCAGCATGATACTGAGAGATTCGGACATCTTTGGTGCAACCATTTGTGCAATTGATGACGAACCCGCCAATGTACTTTTGCTTCAAAGACTTCTTGAGCAAGTTGGTTATCACAACATCACTACATTCACAGATTCGAAGGTCGGCTATGACTACTTGACTTCAAAT
The DNA here is from genome assembly GCA_043770615.1 of Armatimonadota bacterium. Lineage (GTDB taxonomy): Bacteria > Armatimonadota > Fimbriimonadia > Fimbriimonadales > Fimbriimonadaceae > Fimbriimonas. Next base: position 4,114 of record JAYVHY010000150.1, read on the forward strand.
GAGATTGATCTCGTAATGCTTGACCTCCAAATGCCAAAAATGTCTGGCTTTGAAATTCTCGAGAAGTTGAAACCGCAAAGCGAAGAAACTGTGTTTACACCGATCATGGTTCTTACTGCCGACGCCACCGCTGCAACTAAGCGGCAGTCAATTTCCCTTGGCGCCCATGAATTTCTCACCAAACCCTTCGATGCTTTTGAAGTTACCCTCAAAGTCAAGAACTTGATTCGAACAAGACTTGCCCTCAAAAAACTCTCACTCGCAGACAATTCTTCAGATAACGATGCTCACCATCGATTGCGCCTTCACGAGAAGGAGGAGCTTGAAATCATTGAAAAGCTTGGCAGTCCCGCTGAATGCCCTCAAGAAGACTCTAAGACGCATCGAGATAGAGTCGGTGAATATTCTGCCCGGATAGCGACCGAGTTGGGGCTGAACGCGGAATTCGTTCATGACATTCAATATGCAGCTCAGCTCTATGACGTTGGCAAAGTAGGAATTTCGGACGACATTCTGCTCAAGCCTGGAAAGCTCACAAAGGAAGAATTTGAGGCTATGAAGCGGCACACCGAAATCGGTGCTTCTATTTTGTCTGGCAGCAATTCGGCAATCATGACAATGGCCGAACAAATCGCCTTCTCCCATCATGAGCGTTGGGACGGGCGAGGCTATCCGTGTGGACTTAGTCGCCTCGATATTCCGCTCTGTGGTCGTATTGTTGCGGTTATCGATGTATTCGATGCACTCACCCATGACCGAAGCTATAAAAAAGCCTGGTCAGTTGAAAGCGCCCTTGAATCAATCCTCGAAAATTCTGGGACGCAGTTTGACCCCAGCGTTGTTGACGCTTTTATGAGGGTAATGGCCGCCGAAAGGAAGAAAGCTGCCTAGTCGCCTTCTTTACTTCCCGAAAGACACGTTGCTGGAACCCGAAAGATCCTTTGAGACATTTGTGAATGGACCGAATGAGGCATTTGAGGCTCCGGACAAGCTTACTTTTGCATTCTTTCCACTTAGCCCGCCTTCGATGACTGAGGCACCCGATAGGTCAGCATTTACGGTGTCAGCCGAGCCATTTATCTTCAGGACTGAAGCTCCGCTTAGCGAAGCGTCCAAACGAGACATGGTTAGATTCCCAAATTTTGCCTGACTCGAACCTGACAGTTCGCAGTCTAAACTGGTTACTTTTCCATCGACGGTTACTCGCGACGCGCCAGAAACTTTGAGTTTAAATGAGTGGTTGCTGGTCAACTTGAGATTTGTTCCCGTAGCGCCGGATGCAACCAGCGAGTTGATTTTTGGTGTAGTGAATTTGATTTTTTGCGGCGATGAGGTTGACATAGAGCCATCTACCCAAATCTTAAGCGTTCGATTCTTCACCTCAGTTTTGATCTGTCCAAGCAAATTACTATCGGTACTTACTTTGACTGGGCTCAATGGTCCTTCTGACGCCTCGACTTCAAAAGCAGAACCAACTTCAACCTTGTCGAACTCGCTTACCGTTCGAGAAACTTCCTGCACCTTTCCGTTCCCCTTGGTTCCCTGTGAACCACCCAAATGACCGAAGTCAATATCCATATGGGCGCAGCCAGTTAGGGCAATTGGGAGAGCAAACATCAAAGTGCGTTTCATGTCTTTCTTTACGGAGTAGGAACTGTGAATGGTTTCGGTAAAGCACAAAGTCCTAATGTCCATTATCTGGTAAAACGATTGGGCTTTGAACTTCACTTTGGATGGAACACCCCATTGATTGACATTATCCAATGTCATGGCTGGGCTTTATGAAGGTTTTATATGTTTCTGCAGAAGTGGCACCCTTTGCGAAGGTTGGTGGCCTCGCGGATGTGGCCGCCGGATTGCCCAAGGCAATCAAAGCCCTTGGACAAGATTGCCGAGTTATCCTCCCCTATTATCAAATGATTGCCGACAACCCTCGGTGGAAAACGCACACCATCGTCGAATCATTTGAAGTTCATATGAACCCGGTATGGACCAAGTCAGCTTCTCTTCACCAGCTTGACTTCGAAGGCATGACCTACTACTTCATTCAAACCGACGAGTGGTTTACGGAAGCAAAAGATAGTGGATCAATGTATCAGCCCGGTGGCGAGGTTCATGCTTTTTTTGTTGCTGCCACTTTGCGGGCCATGGAATTGATCAAATGGATTCCAGACGTTGTTCATGCCAACGATTGGCACACCGGATTCCTCCCCGTCTTACTCAAAGAAAAAGCCGGTCCAATTTGGGACAAAACCGCAAGCGTCTATTCGATCCATAACATGGCATACCAGGGTGAATTTGGCACGGAAGTGCTAGATTGGCTCGACCTTTCCCACGATCTCTACAACTATGAGCAAGTTGAAGCGTGGGGTCGAGTGAACTTTATGAAGGCAGGTATGTCTTTTGCCGATGTGGTTAACACGGTTAGCCCCACATACGCTCGAGAAATACAAACCGGCGAATATGGTTGCGGCTTAGACGGGTTAAATCGGTTTCTATCTGAAAATGATCGCCTTTTTGGAGTTCTCAACGGTCTCGACTACGATGTTTGGAACCCTAAGACTGATCCTCGGATCACGGCAAACTTCTCAAGTAAGCAACTCGATGGCAAGCGATCTTGCCGCGAAGCACTCATGGAACTGGTCGGATTCACCCCAATGAGCGGAGCTCCTCTGGTTGGAATGATCAGCCGAATCTCAACTCAAAAGGGATTTGACTTAGTGGTTAATGCGGCTGAGGAGCTTTTCAAACTTCCGATTCAGATGGTAGTTCAAGGACTCGGTGATCCCCATATCATTGACGGACTGAAGGCTCTCGAACAGAAGTATCCAAACCAGTTTAGGTTCCTGAATGCGTTTGATGAAGAGTTGGCGCAGAAAATCTATTCGGGTTGCGATTCATTCCTCATGCCTTCGTCTTTTGAACCGTGCGGGCTAGGACAACTCATTGCCATGCGATACGGAACTCTGCCCATTGTTCGGGCTACCGGTGGCCTTCGAGATACTGTACAAGAAGGTCAAAACGGGTTTGTGTTTGAGAACCGCAACCGACAAGAATTTATCGATGTCGTCACTCGAGCCCATCAGGCGTTCGGCACCCCCAATTGGGACTTAATGGTTTCAAATGCAATGAACGCAAATTTCGATTGGACTGCCAGCGCAAAGCAGTATGTCGAGCTTTACGAAAAAGCGGTTAAGCGGCGGGCTGGTCACCCGATGACCGTCGAGCAGCACGGTCGTTGCGCCTAAAAACGAAGTGGCCCCAGCAAGACGGCGAGTCTTCTGAGACCGTGATCGACCTCTGCTCAAGGAAGCCGACGGTTCAGTCTACTCGCAATTCAAGGTTAGGATGAGGCTTCGGACCCGCTAGGCATCATTTTCAAAGGACTGACCGTAATAGGTTGAAATCAATGAATTTGAACAAGAACAACCTAGGGCCGCTTGATGATATTAAGGTTCATGTAAAGCTAAAACTAGCTGCCCTTTGGACATCGGTCCTCTTTTGCTACTTGTACGGAGACTACTTCGGCCTTTACAAGCCAGGAAAGTTAAATGGAATGCTCGCGGGAAACCTAGGGCCCCTTGGTCCAACAAGCCAAGGTGTGCTGTTAGGACTCTCTATTTCTATGGCTATTCCGAGTCTGATGGTGTTTCTTTCGCTGGCACTCAAGGCCAATGCAAGCCGGTTGCTCAACATCATTATTGGGGTTGTTTACACGCTTTTTGTACTGGTGACCATGCCTGGCTCATGGAATTTCTACCTATTCTTTGGCACTCTAGATATCCTTCTCACTTCGCTCATTGTTTGGTATGCCTGGACTTGGCCAAGAAGTAATAGCTAGCGAGCTTCCTTTCCACGCATTCAATTCGATGAACTATGGGTGTCGAGCGTTGCGTGTAGGCTAAATTTTTGTACTGGCTGCTGCCGCGTTCCGCTTCAGTCCTTCGTACCCGGTCCGTCGGACAGCCGAACCCTGCGTCAACCCATCCCAATCCTCGTGACTGATCTGCGCGAGCTCAACCAAACTAGGAAACCGCCGAACCGCGAGAAAATCTGGCTCCGTAGTCACTGCCGCCCGCAAAGGCTGAGACGGACGCACTGCATTAAACGGGCAGACCTCCTGACAGACGTCGCACCCAAACACCCAGCCATCGGTATCGACCGTCAGTTCTCCTCGCTTCTCAATGGTTTGATAGCTGATGCATTGCCGGGAATCGACCTGCCATCGATCATTCAGGTTCACAATCGCCCCGGTCGGGCAAGCATCAATGCACGCCCGGCAGGTTCCACAACCGCCAAGCGATGGCTCATCCGAAGCAAACGGAACCGACGATAGCAAAACCCCAATAAAGAACCAACTTCCCCGCTTTGAGTCGATCAGCATCGTGTTCTTGCCAACCCAACCCAACCCTGCCAAATGAGCGTAGGATCGCTCCAACAGCGGCGCACTGTCCACGCAGGCCCGGAACTCGGCGTCGGGGTGTAACCGTGACAAGGAAGAAGCTAAACGCCGCAGGCGCGACCGCAAAACCTTGTGGTAGTCCCGACCAAGCGCATACCGAGCTACCTTAACTGGCGAAGTTGACTCCTGAAAGTAGTTCATCGTCACCACAATCACCGCCTGAGCCGACGGCAACAACGATCGCGGGTCTTGCTTCAAAATCTCGTGGTCGGCCAAGTACGCCATCTCGCCGTGAAACCCACGACTTAACCATTGATGATATGCCTGTAATGCCTCCGCAATAGGCAAAGCTGGAGCCACTCCAACTGTGGTGAACCCAAGCTCATTAGCAATCCGCTTTAGTTCGCTGGAATCAACTAGGTCCATCCAAGCTTCATGATACTCTCGGTGAGTGAAACCCATTGAGCTTCGGTTAACTCGAAGCCGCGAACTGTTTCAAGCAGTTTCTCGCCCTTCATGACTTCGTAAACTTCGACGCGCTCTTTTCGAAATGTCGAGCCAAGGTTATTGAGCAAGGTCTTGCGGGGCTGCATGTGTCCAGCTTTGACAATCTTCGCAAAGCCATCCGGAAAAACATCTGAACGTGGGGTAAGTTTCAAAACCACGCTATCGACTTTTGGCGGTGGCATAAAACATTCGCCGCCCGCCTTGACTACGAACTCCACCTTGAACATCGACTGAATGTTGACACTGAGTGCGCCTCGGTCACGGTTCTTCGGTTCGGCAACGATCTTCTCGCCGACTTCCTTCTGCATCATCAGCACCATCGCGCCGCACAAGTGGCGAACGTCAGAAAAGCGCGCCAGGAGCGGTCCCGTGATGTAGTACGGCATGTTGCTTACCAAGACGCGTGGCTGGGGCAACTCTTCTAAAATGGTGGCGAGATCAACCCGAAGGGCATCGCCGACGATGACTTTGCACGATGGAGCCGAGTCGGCCAGTGGCTTCACCATCCGAGAATCAAACTCGACGGCAGACATTGCCTCTGCCTTCTTGGCTAAAAATGTGGTGAGGACTCCTAGCCCTGGACCAACCTCAAGGCACCCAGAGTAAGTTCCTGCGGCACGTACAATTGCATGAACAATGTCTGGGGCGCACAAGAAGTGCTGCCCCAAACTCTTATCGGCCTTTAGGCCATGCTTCCGGAGAAAACCAGTTAGTTCTCCGGCGTCAGTTAAGTTCACCGTGCCGATAGGACGTGAACGGTAACGACCTGTCGCCCAAAACGTTCGCATTGGGCTTCTGTTGCGAAACAAAGGTCAATCCGATTGCCTTTGATTGCTCCACCAGTATCGGCTGCGTATGCAAAGCCATAGCCTTCAACATACAACAGGGTTCCGAGCTTGATAAAGCGTGGGTCGACGGCGACGATGCCGTATCGTGGTGGAATACCAAGTGTGGTAGTACCGGCCCATTTGCCGTTGGACCTTGGTCCTGGCTCATAAGCAGATGCTCTCATTTGAATCGTTTTAACTTTGTTAAACGATGTCTTACCACGGCTTGATTGATATCCGCCCTGTCCGATGTGGAACGTTGTGTTGACAGCGGGAACTTTCTCTTCTCGGACAAGATCCTTGCTGACGACTTTCCCATCAACCTTGGTCACCTTAAAGACCTTGGTTACAGAACCATCTTTGCCTACTTTGGCCTTGACGATACGACCGAGTCCAACCGATCGGCTGAATTCGTAAACAACATCGGACTTAAGTACCGATGTCTGAGTAACCGACTCGGTTACTTCTTCTCTTTTGGTCCCTGCACTCGCGATAATCGCGACTGAAAGTCCCAAGATTGTAATACTCACCTTTTGGGAGTAGTTGCGCATTCGGGGTCACCTCCTATTAGCTTGGCTACGCATTCGGGTGCT
>JAYVHY010000151.1:0-10429 GCA_043770615.1 Armatimonadota bacterium
AAACCATCGAGACATTCCGTGCTCGTTGACTTTGCCTCTCGGACTGATAATCGCGGCCCCCGGAATAAGATCATTGCCAATCTTCACGAGATCGTGTTCAGTGCCACCGGTTCCGTGGAGGAGCAGAAGGGTCCTAGTCTCGCCTGGATTCGTCGCGGGTTCAGAATGGAAATGGAAACTCATGGGAAGTACTTTTAGTGTAGGAGAATTGCGATGAGTTATTGGAAGCGGGACTACAGGATTTATTAAGGGCGTTGGCGAGGGCGAGGGCGATGGCGTTGGAAAAGAAAGTGCGTGTGCGTGTGCGAGGGCGAGTGATATACAAGAAAATTGTCTCTCAATCGTCCCGCATGAACACAAGGAGGAGTTGAAAAAGCGGGGGACTTGAAAAAAGTGGGATAACTAGACCACTTTCCTTCAAAAGTGGGGTGCGCAAAAAAGCGTGCACTAAGATCTTCGAGGTGTCCGCATTGGATTGTTGCGGCTGAGTTTTCAAGGTACCTAAAACTATTATACCAGACATTTGTCTCCCTTTTCAATTCTCTTTGATGCTCTTTGATTGGAAACATCTGACTCTAAATTCTTAGCCACGGGAAAGTCGGATCGGGTCAGTGGCATCCAACATTTGAAACAAACACGATCCTTGGATTCCCGTTGCAGCCGATAACTGCTCAATCAATTCTGCAAACTGCCGACACCAAACTGTTGACTCACGCTTTGCGTATGGCAAACTAACTTTGCGAATGGATTTCTCGGAGCTAACCGCTTTTTTGAAACCTGACCAGATTTTGTCTGGGGCCGCTGCTTCGCGTGGCTACGACTGTGATGCCTACACGGTTGATCGATCAAAGCCAAGTGTCATAGTCTTACCCGAGAGTACTGAAGAAGTTGCAGACGTCGTGCGCTGGTGCGTTCAACATTCGGTTCCGTTTACGTCTCGCGGTGCCGGCACCGGGCTCAGTGGAGGAGCGATGCCGGCCCTTGGCGGAGTCGTGATCTCAACCAAATGGATGAACCGAATTCTCGAAATTGACATCGAGAATCGGTGCATGTTGGCGCAGACGGGGATTGCGAATCGCCGCTTGACCGACGCGGTCAAGGATCAAGGGCTGCACTTTGCGCCCGATCCGTCTTCCCAGTCTGTATCGACCCTGGGTGGGAATATCGGGGAGAACGCGGGTGGTCCGCACACTCTCAAATACGGTGTGACCGTTCAGCATATTCTCGGAGTCACAATGGTTGACCCGACGGGGGACATTTTAACGATTGGCGGGAAGCTCGGCTGCGGACCAGGCTATGACTTTTTGGGGCTTATTTGCGGATCGGAAGGAACGCTTGGAGTCGTGACCGAAGCTTGGGTCAAGTTGACGCCGTTGCCATCCGCCGTGACAACAGCATTAGTAGCCTTTCCTACTATTCGCTCAGCTACCGAAACGGTCGCCGGAATCATTGCAACTGGCACCATTCCGGCCGCGCTAGAGATGATGGATCGCGGCATCATGAATGCAGTGTCGATGGCGTTTGGATTGACGTATCCTGAGAATGCCCAAGCGATGCTATTGGTTGAGTGCGATGGTGACGATTCTGACATTGTGGCGAAGGACATGGAGTCTGTTCGAGCGGTTTGTAACGCTAATGGATGCTTAGAAATCAGCGTGACGTCAGATGAGAAAGAACGGGCAAGGTTGTGGATGGTCCGGAAGAAAGGCATCGGGGCAATGGGCCGAATCGCACCATCGATCGTGACGCACGATGGAGTCATTCCTCGTTCCAAACTGCCTGAAATGTTAGATTTCGTTTACGAAGTAGCCGAAGCTCATAAGATCGGGGTGGCAAACATCTTCCACGCCGGTGACGGCAACCTTCATCCGTGCTTTTATTTCGACGATCGAGACCCCTTGCAAGTTGAACGTGTCATCGAAGCGGGCGAGATCATCATTAAGAAATGCATTGAGTTAGGTGGCTCAGTCTCGGGTGAACACGGAATCGGGGTGGAGAAGATGGATTTGATGCCGCTGATGTTCTCTCCGGCTGACCTGGAGGCTCAGGCGATGTGTAAACGAATCTTCAACGACGGGATGCTGTGCAATCCGTGCAAGGTCTTGCCGAACCAGCGAGGCTGCGCGGAACATAAAATGCGTTGGCGCGGAGTGGCGACGTGACGATTGAAGAGTTGTCGTCCAAAGTGGCCGATAGTGCAACCTTGAGTGTCAGTGGCCAAGATGACCCTGAGCACCTATCCCTGGCGGCACTCGACCAAGTTATCTTGTTTATGCCATCTGATCAACTCGTTGAGGTTCAGACCGGCATCTTACTTTTGAACCTAAATCAGTATTTACGAGAACACGGATTTGAAATCCCGTACGGCTGGCCCGATTCTGAGCAAGATCGGACGGTTGCTGACTTACTTTCTTACAACTATCCCCATGCCGCAAGTGCAGAAGTTGGTTCTTGGCGAGATTGGGTTGTCAAAATGGTCATTATTTTGGCATCGGGGGAGATAGTTAAGTCGGGGGCAAATGTAGTGAAGAATGTATCTGGATACGATGTGCATAAATTGATGATCGGTGCTCGATATACACTTGGAATTCCTATCCAGGTCACCCTAAGAATCCGTCCGTTTACGGGAGCAAAGCAATACCCGGCGTCAAGTGAGTTGATCAATCAAGCTTCGTTGTTAAGCATTTCTGAAACTGAGCAAAAGCTTATGTGGCGAACCAAGCAGATCTTTGACCCAACCAATAAGCTCAACCCGGGAGCATTTGGATTCATCTAATGCACGATCTTAACGAACTTCTGACCCATTGCATACGATGCGGATTCTGCCTCGAAGACTGTCCTACCTTTGTGATAACCGGGAACGAACTCGAGTCGCCCCGCGGTCGAATCTACCTGGTGCGAAGCGCGCTCGAAGGCAAATTGGCGTGGGATGATATTAAGCCCCACATGGATCTTTGCTTGGGTTGTCGAGCGTGCGAAACCGCCTGCCCGAGCGCAGTTGAATATGGTGCGATCTTTGAGTTGGCGAAGGACATCATTGACAAGCAGAATCCTTCCATTACGAAGAAGGCCTTATTAGCATCCACTACGAATCCAAAGATTCTTCAGGCGCAGTTGAAGGCGAGTAAGTTCTTGCCGGGTGGGCGGGTACCTAAGTTTGTCTCCAAACTCCTTTCGGGAACCTCGGCAGAGGCGGATCTTCCGACCGCACAGGTGAACAAACCACTTCCTACATTTTCGACAGATGTGTCGGTCCGGGGCGAGGTATTCATGCTGACCGGTTGTGCGATGCAGGTTCTCTATCCCCGGGTTCACGAATGTACTCGTCGGCTTTTGCGTCGAATTGGATACGTGATTCGTGACGTTCCGCAAGGGTGTTGCGGGGCGTTGCACGCTCATAACGGTGACTTAACGACAGCAAGGAAACTTGGAGTCGAGCTGGCGATGTCCTTCGAGGGGGATATTCCGATTGTGGTTAACTCCGCCGGGTGCGGCAGCACGATGAAAGAGTATGCCGACATGGTTGGGCCCGAGTGTGCCAACGTTGCCGGTCGTACGTTTGACCTTTCTGAATTCTTGTTGAACCATGGCTTGCTCGATGAATTGAAGAAAGCTCCGGGACTTGGTGGAATATCGGTTACTTACCACGACGCATGCCACCTTTCCCACGGTCAGAAAATCACTTCGCCCCCGCGGGAATTGATTCAAGCGATCCCTAATTCTCGGTATGTCGAACTTGAGGAGTCGATGATGTGTTGCGGAAGTGCCGGAGTCTACAACGTGCTTCAGCCCGATATGGCGAGGAAGCTATTGGATCGGAAGGTGGATCACATTAAGGAAACATTGGCGGATGTGGTTGCCACCGGGAATCCTGGCTGCCACGCGTGGATAGCTCAGGGGTGCCGGGAGCAGCGGTCGGCGCGGGTTCTGCACACGGCAGAATTGTTGGAAGCGGCGTTTGTTGGTTTGGACGGGTTAGTTTAGATGAAGATCTGTCGTTTGATTCCGATCCTGATGCTTACGACGGTTTCATGCCAGACCAAGCCCTTGCCGGCCGCCCCAAAAACCGATATGGAAATGGTGCAGGGCGAATGGGTGCTGGCCAGATTCAAGACAGACCCGACTGCGAAAGGGACTCTCTCGCTCAAACCTGACTCGACCTTCGCAGGAATCATGGACAGCGAGAAGTCAAAAGCGGCGGGAAAACAGCCAAAAGACAACACTTTTTCCGGCAGGTTCGCTTTGTCCCGAAGATCGATGGACGGCGAAAGCATCTTGTTCATCGACTTTACGATCACCACTCTTTCGAGAAAGCCGGCCGGATCGGGCATGGGCCTTCGACTTTCCTATGACCCGAAAAATAACATCTTAGCTGACCTGCTGATGATGTGTTACGCTCGTCCTAGTGAGGTCAACAAGGTAAAAAAATTATTGGAAGACTCGCGACGTGCGGCCGAAGTGCGGCGTGGACCCGGGAAATGAGATTGCGGTGATGAGTGATTCATTTTGGATTTGCCGACAAGTCAGCGGAGGGTCGCTCGCACAATCAGGACTCCGTTCCCTGGGCGCAGAGATCAGGATAAGATTGACCCTGATCGAGCGACCGTGGACTTTGTTAATTTTGCATCGATTCCCAGCCCAGCGCGGCCTTTGTCGCTAGGGGCGACAAAAGCCACTCGGACTGGGCTAAGTTGAAACGGACCTTCGGCCCTACTTCATGGATGATTAGTTGCAGTTCATGCAAAGCCACAGACGGCTTCTTGATCGTGGGTTTCGCTGGAACCGGAAATCACGGCAGTCGCGGTGCTGTTTGATGCACACGGCGGAGTTGTTGGAAGCCGCGTTTATTGGCTTGGAAGGGTTCAGAAACGAATAGTCTGGTTATTCGCTTCGCTCAATCGACCAGGCAACTTCATTGCTCCCCGGTTCGCCTGGCTTTTTTCGACATGATTTTGATGGATCAGGCTTACCGACCTCTCTGTCCAACGAGGTATTCGCCTTCGGCGGGAAATTCGAGAGTTAGTTCTGCGAACAAAAGTTGGCTCGGGTGCTGCATACGGCGGAGTTGTTGGAAGCCGCGTTTGTTGGGTTTGGGTGGGTTCTTTGAAAATCAAAAACCGGGAGGAACCAAATTGGCTGAATTCGCCCTCACCCCCTCGATCCCCCTCTCCCATCAAGGCATGGGAGAGGGGGAAGTTAATCAATAGTGCCAGTCGAGGTTGCCAGCTTCTCGAGCGTGTTTTTCGATGAATTCTCGTCGTGGTTCGACCTTATCGCCCATCAATCGGGAGAACATCTGTTCGACTTCCATTTCGTACTCTGGGTTATAGTTGACTCGAACAAGGCGTCGCTTATCGACCGCCATCGTCGTTTCTTCCAGATCCTCGGCGTTCATTTCACCCAGTCCCTTAAATCGGGTTACCGAGTAATTCTTCTTCTTGAGGTTCTTGATGATGTCGTCTCGCTCTTGCTCGGTCATCGCGTAAAATCGCTCGTTGGCACCGGCCTTGACGACGAAGAGTGGAGGCTGAGCCAGGTACACGTAACCTTCTGTGATCAGTGGCTTCATGTAACGGTAGAAGAAGGTCAGCAACAGGGTTCGGATGTGCTCGCCGTCAACGTCGGCATCGGTCATGATGACGACTTTATGGTAGCGAAGCTTCGAGAGATCAAATTCGACTTCCCGCTCCTTCGAATCCTTTTCTCGCTTCTTTGGAGCGTTCGATTGCTCACCGTTGAATTCAAGATCAAGTTGATCATCATCAATTTGCTTTCGCCCAAGGGTGAGGTCAATTCCCGCACCGAGCGCCGAGATCATTGCTTTGATTTCAACGTTGTCTAGGGCTTTATCGATTCTTGCTCGCTCGACGTTGAGAATCTTTCCTCGAAGAGGAAGAATCGCCTGAGTTCGTCGATCCCGAGCGCCCTTCGCTGATCCGCCAGCGGAGTCGCCTTCAACTAAGAAAATTTCGCATTCACTTGGATCTTTTGATTGGCAGTCAGTTAGCTTTCCTGGCAAACCAAAGCTATCCATCGACGAACTTCGTCGAACGCTTTCCATTGCCTTTCGCGCGGCTTCGCGAGCGCGCTGGGCAACAACACCTTTTTCAATGATTCTTCGAGCAATGTTCGGGTTCTCATCGAAGAAGGTCATGAGACCATCGCCAACGAGTGAGTTGGTAAGGCCCTGTACTTCGGGAGTAACAAGTTTAACCTTGTCTTGGGAGTTGTAAGAAGGATCGCCGATACGGAGCGCAATAACAACGGTCAAGCCGTCGGTAACGTCATCGCCTTGCAGGTTAGTGTCCTTCTCTTTCAAGAAGCCCATCTTTCGCGCATAAGCATTGATGGTTCGGGTGAGAGCGGTCGAGAATCCCGAAACGTGGGTTCCGCCGTCGGGATTATGGATGTTATTTGTAAACGCTAAGATCGTGAGGTTGTAACCGTCGTGATATTGAAGAGCCACTTCAATTTCACTTGATTCTCGAATTCTTCGAAAATGAATGACGTTGTGAATTGTCTCTTTGCCGTCATTGATATCCTCAACAAGCTGCGGAATACCACGACTAAAGTAAAAAGTTTCACTGGTCTCTGGATCCATCTCATTGATGAACTCGAAAGTGACCTTGGGGTTAAGATAAGCCAACTCCTTCATTCGGCTTTTGACAATATGCGAGTCGTGAATGACTTCGGTGAGAACTGTAGGGTCTGGCATCCATCGCTGGGCAGTACCGGTTGAATTGTCTGCAACTACGCCGATCTCCTTAACGTCACCCTGCGGGATTCCTTTTTCGTATCGCTGACGGTAACTCTTACCGTTTCGCTTAACCGTGGTTTCCATCCAAGTTGAAAGGGCGTTCGTACACGAGACACCTACACCATGGAGACCGCCAGAAGTTTTATAGCCGCTTCCTTCGCCGCCAAACTTTCCACCAGCGTGAAGAACGGTCATGACAACCTGAAGTGCCGAAACACCCATTTTGGCGTGCATATCGACCGGGATTCCTCTTCCGTTATCCTCGACACCAGCCGAACCATCGGCAAACAAGGTGACGGTGATATGGTCGCAATGTCCTGCCAGAGCTTCGTCAACTGAGTTATCGATTACCTCGCGGAAGAGTTGGTGCAAACCGCGCTTGCCGTTATCGCCAACGTACATGCCTGGTCGCTTTCGAACCGCTTCCAGTCCTTCAAGAACTTGGATCTGCGCGGCATCGTAGTCTCCCTCGATTCGTTGTGCCAGCTCATTAATCGTGGCGTCTTGATCTTCACTCGACAAATGGTCGGGATTATCGTCGTTAAAAAGGTCGTTATCTGGCATGAGAAAAATCGCTTATTTGAACCTAGATTGTACCTGAGTCCCAGCCCTAATAACCTATCTCGCACGAACAACGAAAGTAGAATAGGTTTGTGGGACTTTACGAATCGCTTCTTCGACCGCTGGCATTCAATATGGACCCAGAAAAAGTTCACGAAATTGCGATGAACGCAATTGCGAAAGGACTGATTCCGGGAACAGAAATCCCCCTCGAATATGACCCGGTCGAACTGTTTGGAGTGAAATTCCCTAACCGACTGGGACTAGCGGCTGGGTTCGACAAAAACGCCCACGCAGTCAACAATTGGCATCGATTTGGATTCGGATACGTCGAAATCGGGACTGTGACTTGGCACCCCCAACCAGGCAATGATCGTCCTAGATTATTCCGCTTGCCCGACGATAAGGCCCTGATTAACCGCATGGGCTTCAATAATGATGGAGCCAGAGCAGTCGCCGAACGACTTTCAAAGTCCATTGCAAAAATTCCCATCGGCGTGAATCTCGGAAAATCCAAAATAACTCCCTTGGAGGAAGCCCATAACGACTATCGGCAGAGCTTTGAGGTTCTTCAACTACTCGGGGATTATTTCGTTGTGAACGTTTCTAGCCCCAATACGCCGGGATTGCGTTCGCTACAGGATCGGGAACCCCTTATTCGCATTTTCGAGGCGCTACGAACCGTCAACGCCTCAAAACCTATGTTTGTCAAAGTGGCACCTGACCTTACGAACGAGGCTCTAGAAGAAATCCTGGCAGTTGCGGTCGAAATGAAACTCACCGGCATCATTGCCACCAACACGACGGTTTCCAGAGATGGCCTAAAAACTAAGAACGCCAAGCTGAAGAGTCAGACGGGTGGTTTGTCGGGGCGACCCGTTTTCAAAATGTCGAACGACTCTCTTGAGTTCCTCGCAATAAACAAACCACGGGAAATGATTTTAATGGGGGTCGGCGGGGTCTTTAACCGTGAAGACTACGACACCAAACGGCGACTCGGTGCTGAGCTTGTACAACTCTATACCGGCTGGATTTATGGTGGTCCGGGGTTGGTTTCCTCAATTTTGACGGGTTAAGCGTAGATCTTGTAGAAAAAATATGCCGTCATGACGAATCCGTAAACCGCGATTGCAACCCGGAGTTTGTCCGGATCAACCTTGAGCGACATTCGGGCGGACAAGTATCCACCAACAATGCTACCCAGAACGAGCACGAGAGCAACGTCGAATAAGACCATGTGTTTGATGACAAAAACAATCGATGCCACAAAATTGATGATGGTACCAAGCAGGCTTTTTACGGCATTGATTTCGTGAGTTGAGCCTTCCATGTAGAGGGCGAATGAGGCGAGCATCATGATCCCCATTCCGGCACCGAAGTATCCACCGTAGGTCGCTACCAAAAACTGAAGAAACATGCCGACCGTCGGTCCCACCAATTGTTTTTCGTGGTTGGCGAGCAATGCCTTGACCTTAGGCTGGAACCACAACAAGATGGATGCTAATAGGATGAGGAACGGGATGATGATTTTGAAGGCAACTTCGCTGGTGTTGAGAAGGAGCCAAGCGCCGAGGATAGAGCCAGTGATGGTGGGAATGAGGAGCTTTTTGAAATACTTTCCGGTCTTGGCTAGGTGGTCTTTGAATCCAAATCCACTGGCTAAAGAGCCGGGAAAGAGACCTACTGCATTGGTGGCATTGGCTATTCGGCCGGGGATTCCGAGGGCGATAGTTAAGACTGGGTAGGAGATTAACGAGCCGCCACCCGCTACGCTATTGATTGCGCTGGCGATTGCTCCAGCAGCAAACAAAAGGACACCTTCAGCGGGGGACATTAATGAGATTATGTCAGCAGTTTGGCGGTTTGATTTTCACTACTCTCCCGGTTCGTTCAAGATTTCGAACGTTTCAATCGAATTCGCTCACCGACCTCTCGTGTAAAAAGTGGTCCCGCCGTTCTACGAAATTCGGAGTTTTGATCTGACGGTCCTTGGGGTTTGGGATTTGGGATCAATCACCTACCCCGTCACCTCAGCAACGGTCTCTGGGGTGCCACCCATCCTGCTTGGAGGGGATCTGTTGCCTGACGGAATCCGAGCTAGAATGGGCCATGGCAAATATTTGGAAGACGGCGAAGGGCTTTGAGGATTTATGTGAACTCTCGGCTCAATGGTGCGAAGGAAAATTCGAAAACACCCTGACCTACCTAGGAAAACCCGATCCTGAATCCAAGCCAATTCTCCCAATTCTTGCCCAAGCCAATCGCTCCGGTTTTTTCACGACATTCTCCCAGCCAGGTATGGGGACATCCGACGACGGAAACGCCCAAAGAGCGACCGTCCATGGGTACGCCGATGAAACTTTAGCCCGACGACTCTATGCGCTTGGTCTCGAAACGAGCCTTCTGGTGCTTGCCTTCCCGCCCGGTTTTGATAACGACGTAAACATCCCCATCTCTGTCATTGATTTCCAAATCTACACTTGGCACGGAATGACCGATGGTCAGCCCGAAAAGGAAGACTATCGAAACCAGTTAACAACGGATGCTTATCACTCCCTGCTGACAAGTTGGCAAGTAATCTTGATCGATACTGAATGGGGGCGAACCGATTATTTATGGAATCACCTTGCCGAAGTACTCGATGGCGACGAATCAATGTTCTCCACTATTCCTCCTGAGGAACTCGATTTAGAAACTGATTTCGTTTGCTAACCTATTCGATCTGACTAAGAACGTCTGCAAGTTCAATTGCCGCCAAGGCAGCTTCTCGACCCTTATTGCCCATTTTTAATCCGGCTCGATCCAGGGCTTGATCTTGGGTATCTGGGGTCAAAATCCCCCATGCAATGGGTGTAGCATACTCGGTTTGGAGCCCCATCAGTGCCCCACCGACATCGCCGCCTAAGAGCTTTGCGTGTGGCGTTTGACCCTGCATGATGCAGCCCAGCGCGATAATGCCGTCCGGCTTCTTCTTTGAGGACAGCAACTTCTTGGCAACCGGCGGTATTTCCCACGTGCCCGAGACATGAATCACAACTGTCTTTTTGGCACCATGTCGCTTCAGTTCTTCTAAAGCTCCTTCGGTTAGCTCCTTGGTAATGAGTTCATTCC
>JAYVHY010000152.1:0-2031 GCA_043770615.1 Armatimonadota bacterium
GCGTAGAACGGGTAGAACAAACCCATGCTATACACTTCATTAGGTCGTACTGGCCTCCAAGTTTCGCGACTCTGCCTTGGAACCATGAACTTTGGTCCCCAAACAACCAAAGAAGACAGCTTCAAAGTCATGGATCGTGCCCTTGAGCACCGCATCAATTTCTTCGACACCGCTGATGTCTACGGCTGGGCAAGAGGAGAAGGAATCACCGAGCAGATTATCGGTGATTGGTTCGCGCAGGGTGGAAACCGACGCGAGCGCGTGATTCTTGCCACCAAGCTCTACGGCGACATGGGCAAAGATGAATTACTTGATTGGCCAAATACCAGCCGAGTCACCGCCCTCCACATTCGCCGCGCCTGTGAAGGTTCACTCAAGCGAATGAAGACGGACTACATTGATCTCTATCAGATGCACCACATCTTCCGAGCGGCACCGTGGGACGAAATTTGGGAAGCCTACGACATTTTGAAGACTCAAGGAAAAATCCTTTACGCTGGTTCATCCAACTTTGCTGGATGGCATATCGTTCAAGCCAACGAAGCCGCCGCTAAGCGAAATTCAGTTGGTTTAGTTTCGGAGCAATCGAAGTACTCCCTACTCCAACGAGAAATTGAAATGGAAGTCGGACCAGCCGCTGAAGCATACGGTGTTGGCGTGATTCCCTGGTCACCGCTAGCGGGTGGAATCCTTGGCGGAGTCATCAAGACGACAGATGGCCAAAGACGCCACAGCGATGCATCGAAAGCGGTCATCGAGAAGCACCGAGACGCTTTAACGAAGTGGGAAGAACTATGCGAATCAATGGGTGAAAAGCCTGCTGATGTTGCTCTCGCCTGGACACTATCAAAGTCGTTTGTCACCGCTCCGATCATTGGTCCACGAACGATTGAGCAGCTCGACGGTTCCCTTCGTGCGTTGGAAATCGAAATCACGGAAGACATAAATACGAAGATTGACGAAATCTTCCCAGCATTCAAGACCTCCCCTGAACACTACGCTTGGTAGGTACGTAGCTTAACTGATGCCTCAGCAATGTCGATATTCAAGTGAGTACACGCTTGGTTTAGAACTAGGCTTAATATCGCTTTGTTGAGGCTAAATAACAGGTAACACTTCTTATCGTGGAGCCGAGACAGAGGCACTGGATTAGCCCAAAAGCACCTGGCCAAACATGCCACGTTACCGCGACTTACCTTGACTTCGCGCATTTTGCTACAATACATCTAGATGCCAGACCAATTGACCAGAAACCAAGCTTGGTTTCTACGAACCTGGGTTTACGGAATCATTCTCGGTTTCCTCGGTCTCGCCTCGTCGTACGGTCCGTTTAACACGTACACAATCGCGTACAAAGTAGTCCGATTTCTTCTCGTTTTCTGGCTCATGCTTCAATTTGACCGACGGGGAGGAATGGATAGAACTCTGCTAAGGAACCTGGCTAAATACGTTCTACTTGTGTTCTTTGTCATCGGTTTCCTTTTAACAATTAACGAAGCAAGATTCCCGAGATTCCAATCTCCATTTCTCAACACTTGTTTAGTTTCTGCAACATTAGCGCTGCCGATTGGTACGGCATTAACAATCTTTTTCACCAATGCAGCGCACAAAAAGCTTGACGCAATTCACTCAATTTCAGTAGAAGAAAGCTGACACCAAATTCTGGTGAATCAACTTATCCATGATGGATAGGTGCCGATTCCCGCTCTTTCCAGATCCAAATGATGACGAAGGCAACCATCACTATAATCGACCAGTTGCTAGCCAAACAAGATACCTCGCTGGCGAGAGAGGTCGGTAAGCGAGGAACGAATGAATTGGAGGAACGAAGTTCCCGAGAGTCGAATCCTTAGCCAGTTTCAATCCTTGTCAACTTGTCCAAGGGAACGGACTCGCGCTCTTTCCATGTCCAAATGATCACGAAAGCGACCATCACCATGATCGACCAGCTTAGGATTTTGGACGAATCCACTAACTGCCAGCCATTTACTTGGTGTGGATAGACCCAAGCGCCAAGGTAAGTGCAGATAT
>JAYVHY010000153.1:0-2027 GCA_043770615.1 Armatimonadota bacterium
CGCAAGCAGATACACCGCAAACAAAATCGGCAACCAAACTCGAATCCGCTTCATCGGAGACTGGGCTTCCAGCCCGGATTAAAGGCAAGGTGGATGTTCATAAGCGCTTGACCACGGAAACTCATCAGGAGTATCGCAAAGTTTCGAGGCAACTGGATTCTTAAGAATGTAACGAACTGTGCGCCAAAAGTGTTCCTCGTTTCTCATGTACCGGTCAAAGTATCCGGGCTGCCAAATGACATCCATTTGAGGGTGAACCTTCTTTAACTCGTTGGATGTATAGGACTTTAGGGAATGTATCCCTTCTGACAATGTTTGACCCTCGGAAAACCGCGCTACAAAATGGACGTGATTCGGCATTACAACATAGGCTCGAAGTCCAAACCGCTTCTCATCGAGAAACAAAAGGGCATCTTGAACAATCGAGGCACATTTGGCTTCGCGAAGAATGCAGGAACCCGAGCCTTAATCCAAATGCTTTTCAATCCGGCGAATTCGTTCAATTTCGATGCCCGCTTTTAAACCTTTCAGCTCTTCTTCGAGTTGCACAAGAAACTCCCTTGGCAAACTGTCCGCAAGTCTGAATGTAACAAATTGGGTTACCTCACTCGCGTCAAAGTGAGGCAAATTTTGTCTCGAGTACCACCCTTTATGTTCTCCCACGGTCGACCTGGATTTTACTCAGATGAATTTGGCAATTCAAAAGTTTCTATCCGGGCTAGAAGCCCAGTCTCCGAAGAAACCCTCACTTCGCAGGCTTAATCCGCAATTGCAACGCCGAGTACCCATTCAACTGGAAGTGATTTACTTTCAGTTTGTGCTCACCCCCAAGGTGAACCTTTGCCGTGTACAACGTCGGCCCTTGGTACTTCCATGCGTCAACAATGATCTTCCCATCCAGCCACGCTCGAACGCCATCGTCTGCCGTCAGCTCAATCACGTACTCGCCCGGCGCAATCGTAAACGTTCCATCTGCCATGGTTCCGAAGTAGTTGTTCGGCACACCTTTCTCATACTTTCCGTATCCAGAATAGTCTAGTTTCAACTTCCTAAATTCCGTTCCAGGCGAAGCAGATTTGGCAGTATAAGCCTCAAATTGAGTTCGTGGATCTTCGGTTTTCTCGTCAAACGCAAAGAACTTCACTCGCCAGTCAATTGGCAAGTCGAACTTCTGCATCGTCATCGTAAACGATTCTCCTGCTTTGTGGGAAATTCCTTTATAGTCGACGAACGCGGCTCCCGTGTAAATCAGTTCGAGCTTTTGCACAGACGAACCAGGGTTCGGAGCAATTCGAAGAGAACCAGGGACTTGTCCACCAGTTGAAAAGACTTTCATCCCTTCGGAGGACTTAACTTTCCAAGTGCCTTTTGGACCAAAGATCGAATATTTTTGCGATCCGTCAGGATAGCTAACACTCGGCCAAAGCTTTGGACTCTTGAAGTCATAAGGTCCCCACTCATCAACCATGATCGTCTTTCGACCCCGATTTCCGTTGCCAATAAACGGCATTCGCCCCCCCTTCAATGGGTCGGGAGAATCGTTTTCAAATACGTCCTCTGGGTCCATAGGAACCCAAGCATCCATTACCGATTGGGCTGGCATTGGCTCGAACTTTGTATTAGTTGCCACCGCATTTTTAGGCAGTGCAGTTTTGT
Source organism: Armatimonadota bacterium (assembly GCA_043770615.1). GTDB lineage: Bacteria > Armatimonadota > Fimbriimonadia > Fimbriimonadales > Fimbriimonadaceae > Fimbriimonas. Next base: position 1,657 of record JAYVHY010000153.1, read on the forward strand.
CCGGAGCATGAAGACATGTGCTGGTCATCAACAGCCTCGTAACGTCGTCCGCCACATCAAACGTACCGCCAAACGACGTATTCTCCGTAAATTTGATCCCTTCGGTTCGATTCGCCCGAAGAATTTTGCGATCCAAGGCTCCGTAAAACGTATTGTTATCGATCGCCCAATCTCTACTCTTTGTGTCCCGATTCTTAGGGTAACCCCAATTCGGATCCTGGGTCGCATTCGCCCAAATGTGAATGTCGGTTTTGTTGCCCGCAAATTTGTTCGCCTCAACCGTATTCCGTTGGCCGTGTTCGTGGGCAATACCTTCCTCGCAGTCTTGAATGACGTTGCCTGAAATAAGTGTGTGGAAGCTGTATCCCGTC
>JAYVHY010000154.1:0-2027 GCA_043770615.1 Armatimonadota bacterium
AACCTCATTTGAAGTAGCCGGAAAAGCATTTTCAAGCAAGGCATAAAACGAAACTAATTCGGGGCTTGATTCATGTTCATGCATGTCGCTCCTTCAATATAGTCCAAAATACACTGGTAAGCAACCCAAATTTCCAAGTTGCCGTAGAGTCAATATGCTTTCAAGAGTCTCACGAACTAGCACCTTCATTTTGCTTTTAACCGCTTTTGCCGGAGCCGCCTTTGGCCAAATCAATGAGGCGGGCTTCAAAAAGCTCGACAGTTACTTTGCTGACCTTATCGCCAAGAAACGGAGCCCAGCCATTTCGGTTGCGGTCGTTGAAAATGGTCATGTCGTTTATGCCAAAGGTTTTGGCTATGCGAACTTGGAGCAAGATGTGGAAGCGAACGCTTCGACCGTCTACCGAATCGGAAGTATTACAAAACAGTTCACGGCGACGATGATCATGCAGTTGGTCAAGGAAGGAAAGCTCTTCATTGATGACACCATCGAAAAAGTACTGCCTGATATGCCAAAGGCTTGGGGCAAAGTCACGGTAAAAGATCTCCTTAACCATACGAGCGGCATCAAGTCATATACCGAGCTCAAAGGCATGATGGAGAAGGATGCTATGCAGCCAACGACGCCACTGGGAATCATCAAAAAAGTTGAGAATGAGCCAATGGATTTTGAGCCAGGAACCAAGTGGCATTACAACAACACTGGATATGAATTGTTAGGGATTATTCTTGAAAAGATAGACAAAAGAGCATTTGCAGAGTCGTTAAAGGAAAGAATCCTTTCACCTCTCGGAATGAACCATACGTACTTTGTAAGCGAACGATCCATCGTTCGCTATCGGGCTCAAGGCTATTCCTTTGGGACAAATGGATTCGAGCATGCCCAATATTTGAACATGGATTGGCCCTATGCCGCTGGCTCGATTGAAAGCACAGTCCTTGACCTGGCTAAGTGGGATGAAGCCCTTTACGGTGAAAAAGTCTTGCCAAAAGAACTACTGGCCAAGATGTGGGAGCCGACTGTTCTTTCCGACGGAACCATCCAAAATTATGGCTTTGGTTGGGGTACGAGCAAATTGAACGGTCAACAGCTTGTTGAGCACGGAGGAGGAATCCATGGATTTACTACCCAGATCCGCCGAGTTCCGTCAAAGGGTTTGACCGTCATTGTCTTAACCAATACGGACGGTCCGAGCAACCCAGCCCTTATCGCTAAAGAAGTAATGGAAGTGATGGACCCGACCCTCAAAGTTGCAAAGCTGGTAGCCGAAGCCGACAAGAATCTGTCCGCGACCAAGGAGGCGAGAGCTGTTCTTCAATCAGTCTTGGATGGCAAGTTTGATCGATCATTATTAACCCCTGAATTCGCAAAGGTGCTGACTCCCGAGCTACTAATGGAAGCGAAAACGAGTTTAAATTCTCTGGGTGCCATCACTAAATTTGAGTTCCTCCGCGAAGCGAAAGTCAACGGGTTCACGAGTCGAATCTACAACGTTGGCTTTGCAAGCATTGAACTAAAGCTCGCAATTGCAGCCGACTCGAATGGCAAAATTGGTGGACTAGAAATCCATCAATAAGTTTCCTACTGCTGCCCACGACGAAGTTGGTTAATCTGGGATTGAAATTCGGCGGCTTTCGTTTCAGTTGGCACGATATCCGTGGTTTTGGTCATGCTGCCCCGCGTGTAACCGATGAAAGGCAGCCAACCTTCCGATCGGATTGCCCGATGCTTATGGATCAGGTCATAAAGCGGGTTGGACTGCATGGTTTGCCACGTTGTCCTAAGGTCTTCCTTTGGCTGCTTTATTCCCAGACCGTCCAAAATAGTAGTCGCCATCAGCAAGTGCCCGAGATCGGTCGGATGAATTCCATCTCCACTTCGATACAACTCCAAACTTGCCTTTTTGGCATTCCTGGCAATGAGTTCCATCGGAGTATGGAGGTTAATGACTTCGACACCGCTTGGGCGGGTATTTACTTGCCACTTTGCGAACGCCGCCAAAACGTCATCGTATTTTGCGTACGGCT
>JAYVHY010000155.1:0-10361 GCA_043770615.1 Armatimonadota bacterium
TGGCCAGCTTGGAAGGCTGGAGCTTTACCACTAAGCTACGCCCGCTTAGAGAGACTTCTATTATGAACGAATTGTCACAATCCTTTCCAGAGATATGGTAGGAAAGTGATTCTGTCACCGACTCAATGTTGCTGGAAGATTCACCAAATTTACTCAAATCCTCTCTTTTCTGCAAACTGCAAACTGCAAACTGCAAACTGCCGGCTCTTTTTAGCAGAATTGAAATTCGGGTGATCCAAATATCAAACGTAGAACGTCGGCTGCCACGGCATTGGCATTCTTTTGCGATAATTCTTCACCCTTAAGACTCTCCTTGGCAGCTTGAGCCAAAGTGACCATTTTCGCCGACTGAAACGGAGCGTCGTACATAGAAGCTAGCTTCTGAGCAATACCCATCGGAGTAGGATCCCCAGCCAAAAGGCTGTAAATTGGGTATTTGCCAACTCCACCTTTTGCAGTAACGCCCATTAATTTATTGGCCCAACTAATTCGCTCGACCATTGTTGCGGACGTAATCCAAGCTTCACCTGGTTTCCATCCTGAAACGTCAGGTGGATACAGAAGCCACATCCCTTGATTTTTCATGCCTGCAGAAACACCCGCCGCTGGAGCTATACGCGCTTTTGCGGCATTTTCGGTAGCTCCCGCAGGAGCCAGCTTTTCGGCCATATTCTCGCCAATTCCCATTGCGCGAGTTGTAACTAAGCAAAAATCGAGCGGGTTTTTAATGAGCTTTCGGTAAGCCCGATCAGAATAAAATTCGTTTGAAGTAACAATTGACCGAATCAAAGTCTTAATATCAAGGCTCGATCGAATGAAATCATCAACAAATGGCTTCAGGGTTGCAGAATCTGGATTTGGGTAAACAAACCAATTCCATATTTTGGTTGTGATGTACGTCGCAAGTCGAGGGTTTGCGCAAAGTACATTGATCACTTCCTCACCAGTCAGGTTGCCTGACTTTCCTAAGAAGGTCTTGGGACCGTCGTCGTGCAAGATGGGTTTGAACAAGAACTCGGCGGGAGCTTTCTCCGCTCTTCCCTTTGCAGTCCTTACAAAGCTCCACCCAGTAAAGGCCCTTGCTGCCTCTTGTACGTCCTTCTCCGTGTAGTTTCCTACTCCCAAGGTAAAAAGCTCCATGATTTCGCGTGCGAAGTTCTCGTTTGCTCTTCCCTTGATATTGTCTTGACCATCGAGCCAAATTAACATCGCGGGATCTTTTGAGACTTCAAGCAAAAGGGTTTTGAAATTACCGAGGGCATTGCGACGCAGAATTTCGTTCTGTTGAATCATTAATGGCGCGTTCGTTACTTTGTCAGCACTGGTGGCAAAGTGATTGTGCCAAAAGAGAGTCATTTTCTCTAAGAGCGGTCTGCGAGTCATTAACATTCTCGCGGCGAAGCCTACGACCGCCTGAGCCGGTTTGATCACATCTTTGGCATTCTCGACGATCTCCCATTTGAAGTCATATGCTTCGGGAGTGGATTCGCAGTTCAGTAACTTGTCGACCGCACCCTTCAGACCGTCCTGCATATAATAGTTCAGTTCTGATTCGCTCGCACCCAATCCAAATCTTCGTAATAGGTGGGCGCCTTTTTCCCTTTCAGTGAGAGCCATGATGCAAGTGTAAACGATGGCGACGGCGAGCAGTTCAGTTCAGAACCAAAAGTCCCAACTTGCAAAAAAAAAGCCAGAAGAAACTTCTGGCTTTGGTCGGTAAAGAAAAGGGGTGACCTATTCTTCTTTCGCGTTGGAAGAGGTGAAAGTCGCTTCGTTTACGAATTTGAAGAGTGTTGTTCCTTGGTAGGAAGCCTTGAGTGCGTATCGAGTCTGTTCGCCAGATTTGGTCTTTCGAACCATCTTGGTTTTTCGAACATCGCCTTCTGGCACTTCAACATGAGATCGAGTCTTTAGATTGTAGAACTTCATTTTTTTCTCCTATATTGGCTACCGAGTTTCCCCCTCGCACAATCATTCTAGGTTCAAATTTGCCGAATTAGAGAATATCACAATCTCACGCAAAGTCAAGGCAAATTTGAAGAGAATCTAGGCAAATTTTGCAATTTACCTAGATTCATTTGAGGCTATTTAAACGTAATATCCTTCTCAACCGTCAATTCGGAGCCACTGCCGAACCGTCTGAACTTGATGTTAACTCGGTCGCCTAGGTTCAATTTAGAGATTTCTGAGACCAATTGCTCGGAATTTTCAACCTTTTTTCCGCCGAACGACTCAATGACATCCCCGTTTTGTAGTCCACTCTTAAAAGCCAGCGATCCCGGTTCGATATTCTTGATAACAACACCCTGAATTGATGAAGGAACCTTAAATTCTTTTCGAAGTTCTGGGGTTAAGTTCTCGATTGTTATGCCAAGGCGAGGCTTGCTGTTCTTCAAGGGTTCAATATCTGTCTTGTCAATGATCGTGTCAGGGTCAGTGTTGAATTGCCGCTTTAACTGGTCCCTAAATTCCTTGAGATTAGGTGAACCGAAGACATCTCCTTCTTTCCCGTTAAACGGAGAAGGGGTTACCGACGTCTTTGGTTTGGGTGACTTAAACTCTTCAAGTGTTACTGCAGCCGAGCCGGCTCGGCCGTCCCGAATGTATTCAACTTTTGTCTCAGTTTTTGGCGCAAGTTCCAGCATAGAATTTCTTAAGTCGATTTGTCCCTCGATGATTCGAGAACCAATCTTTGATACAATGTCTCCCTTCTTTATGCCTGCCTTATCAGCCGGTCCACCGGGCAAGACGTCTTCGACATAAGCACCGCCAGAGACTTTCTTCTCGCTCTTTTCGAACGGCTTCAAGTCTCGCGGGTAGATTCCCAATTGTGATCGAGTAATTTTTCCTTTCTGAATAAGGATGTCGGCAAGAAATCGAACTTCGTTGCCGGGGATCGCAAAGGCGATGCCATTACTACCTCCGGTTTTCGTGTAGATAGAGCTGTTCATACCAATCACTTGGCCATCGATGTTAACCAAGGGGCCACCTGAGTTCCCAACATTGATGGCGGCATCAGTTTGGATTAAATCTGGGTAAAACCGTTCGATTTCTCCAGGATTGGAGGACCCTTGTACTGCGTTTTCGCGCTTTATCGCACTTACATGGCCGAACGTAACCGAATTTTCAAGTCCATAAGGTGATCCAATGGCCATAACCATTTGCCCCGGCATAACCGACTTTGTATCCGCGATCGTGAGCGTCGGCAAGTCCTTGCCTTCAATTTTGATTACGGCCACATCCCATTCCGGAGCCCGCTTTACGGTTCCCTTGTATTCACGTCCGTCATTCGTAATGACGGTCACTTCATTTGCATCGCCGACTACGTGATCGTTGGTAATGACGTAACCATCCTTCCGGTAAATAAAGCCAGCTCCTTCACTTCCGGAAATGGGAATCATCTTGCCTGATGAGTCAGTACCGCGACTGGTTATCGAACGAATGTGGACCACCGCGGGCTTAACGTACTCGCTAAGGCTCACCAAAGAACTATTGAGGTTATGAAGAGTTGTGGACTCTTCAACCGATGTGTTTCCGACCAATTTTGCGACCGAGTTTGATCCGCCATAAGCCATATCTGGCTTAAAGCCACCAGAAAGGCTAACAACAGTTGCCACTCCAGCAAAAAAGCCACCGACGATCATTGCATATGCAGTCCAGGAACGAACAGTTTTCATTTTGTCTCTTACTATTATTCTAAGTGGTTTTGCAGACTTTAGGTTCCCTAAAGTCCAATTCTAGTTAGCATCACCGGATTTTCTCGATCGGCCATAACTAGGAATGACCGAATCAGGCTGTTTCTCACCGAAGAATCGATATCAGAAACAATCATGATATTGACGCCGTTATGAAGCTTAATAACTCGATTTTCTCCGGTCTTAATGGTTTCGCCCGGCTCTGGTATCCATTCATAGACGGTTACTTTCTGAAGTCCGTCGGTCAATTTGATGCAGAGAGCTTTCCATTTGGAGTTCTTTGTTGTAGTCATTCGTTGAATACGAAAACCAAACGGAATCTGGGTTGGCACCGATGGTGAGAATCCCAACATGCGAGCCGCCTCGGACAAAGAATTGATCTTTTTGGGCTCAGAAAAAGAAATTGTTTCGTAGCCAACCGGTGGCTCGATCTTAAAGATTGACGAATCAAGTTTCGCCGGATATTTCACGTCAATAACTTCAAATTCAACTGAAACATCCCCGTCCGGTTGAATGGTTTCCTTACTCAGTGGAAACCCAGTTTTTTCGTCAAAATAGTAACGAATGCTAGAAATTTGAGAGTACCGAGCATTTGCTAAAACAACCACGCAGTTACGACCAGCGATTTTCTTGCTTGGCTCGGTCTTCAGCAAATAGTTCTTCTGAATTAGTTGAGTCCTAAATGGCAAGTCTTGATTGGGCTGATTCGAAGGCTGAACAAGAAGGGTTCGGTCGTCAGGCGAATACGTTTGAATATTCGTACCGTCGTCCAGGTATTCACATTGCATATGAAGGGGTGAAAGAACGGTCTCCCGCGTCTTGCCGTCTTTCGATTTTTGAATCTTCACGATCAGCGAGCCTTTTTCACCGCTTTGTCGCTGTTTGAGCATCGCCACAACATTGACTTTATAGTCTCCGGTCAACGAGCGAAAAAGATACTGTTGAGCCTTTTCGTCCTGACCGACCGAACAGCCAACTAGACCCAAAAACGCACAAAAACTAACGACTTTCGAAATTTGCGTAATGAACAAGCGATGCTCCAGAAGTTGAGTCAGTTCCTGCATCAAAGATCTGATCACTAGCAACTTGACTTTTAATTGCTAGATTCCTATCTTGAGTTTTAGAAGGGGTAGGACGAGAAAAGAGCACCGTTGCAACTATGATTGCTGGCACGACGACAAAGACACCGAGGCGAACGTAATTTCTCCTGGTTTTAACGAGTCCTTGCATGATCGACGATGGCAGTATTGCTGACGGTTCGGAACAAGCTGGCAAGCCTCTTAAGATCATTTGAACGGACTTCAAACTATCTAACTCATGCTCACAGGCTTTACAGCTATTCACATGGCCACGAATCAACTTCATTTCACTACCGGACATCTCGCCATCAAGATATGCAGAAAGCTTTGCTTGCACAGACTTACAGGACATTGGAGTACCTCCCGTAAGATTCAGGTGCATGCTTTACGAGATAGGTTCGTAACTGAACCCGGCCACGATGGATTCTAGATCGAACCGTTCCAACCGAAGTCTCCATTATCTCGGCGACTTCTTCGTAGGAAAGACCTTCAATATCGGCAAGAATTACTGCGAGCCGAAACTCGGAATTCATTTGGTTGAGACCACTTTGAACGGTTTCTGAAAAACTTCCGTTCATCATATCCGAACCTGGCATATACGTATGGTCTGGGATATCAAACGCCTGCTGACCATCGGTTCCGGAATGATCGAGTGAGCTGGTCTTCAGCTTTCCTCGCCGACGAATCAAATCAATATGAGCATTTGCAATAATTCGGTACATCCAGCTACTGAATGGGAGTTTTTCGTCATACCGATGGAAGAACCGATAAGCGCGAATAAATGCTTCTTGAACCAAGTCTTCCGCGTCAGCGGAGTCCCCCGTCATTCGATATGCGACGGAGTAAGCCTGGCGATACGAATCCCTCATGAGTCGCTCAAAATTTGATGAGCGATCAAACGTACCATTTCGATTCTTGACCCAACTAAGCATTCTGTTTCCTTACGAATAAAATCATACGTTTGCTAGTTCTCAATTCGTTCCCACTTTGCCTAGCAAAACGATTTTTCCGATCATCGCATCCAAGATTAACGAAGGATTTCCATTAGAGATCACTCGTCGATGTGCTTCGGCAATAATTCGAATGGCATCATCTCGATGAGGATGTCGTTCGCTAATCGAAATTCCAACCAATTCGAGTGTCCTGGCATTGGTGTTTCGAGAACCACTCTTCTCAGCATCCTCTAGCCGATCCGAAAGTCGTCTAAATTCTTCGCTCAGAACCATGGTTTGATGAGGTGTTCCCGTTGCTAAACGGTCGCCGAACCCCACAATGTCTTGGTATAAATCCACGTTTTCCGAGATTCTCGATAAGACGCCGGGCGAGCCTTCAGCCATAAAATGGAGTTCGTTCGGAGTATCTCGGAATCTCTCAGAAAGTTCGTCCGGAGATGGTAACTCACAATTGATGACCAAACATCGAGAAAGAATAGTCGCCGGAACTTGGCTGATTTGACTGCTCGTGAGAACGAGCCTGATGTATTCGGGTGGCTCCTCTAACGGCTTCAAAAGTGAGTTGAATCCTGCCGCGTTCAGACGATGAACATCCTCAATCCAAACGACTTTGTTTCTGGAATAGAGCGGGGTCACTCGCATAAATTCGGTCAAGGAAATTGTGTCGTCTGCCTCCTTAACTTTCGAAGGTGAAATTCGGTTTGCGCGGATGATATTACTAGGACCGCCAGGCTGAATTCGAAAGAAATCGGGATTGGCGTTCCGTCGATAAGACTCGACTGCCCGATTCGACGGATCGTTAACTGAACCGAGCCAAAGCTCGGCGATCTGATTGACTAACAGGGTCTTGCCGCATCCTCGGGGTCCATAAAGGAGAATCGAGGAGACGCCGCTTGATTCTTCTCCCAACATGGAGACGACCCTTTGGGCTCGCTTGAGACCGAGGACTTGGTTCAAAATCGTTCGAACTCCTCGACAGGAAGCAGGAATAATACGGCACCGCCAACCGGAACCTTAACTGCTGAGGGTGCAAAAGCTGCTGTGGGATTGGTCTCAAAGGGCGCTACGTTCAAAATTTGTTCGCGGCTTTGGCAATGAGTCGAGATGAGGCTTTTGAGACTCGAAATCTCACTATCTTGAACGCCAATCAAAAATGTAGTATTGCCTTCGCGCAAAAAGCCACCGGTGGAGCCGATGATCGTAAATTTGAAACCCGCCTGAACAAGTTCATCGATCACTCGATTCTTGTCTCGGTTATGAATAATGCATACAGCGAGTTTCATGGTGAATGCATTATAAACGAAAAGCTCCTCACCGTGGTGAGGAGCTTTTCTTAGAGGTCAACTATTAACCAGCTGGACCGTCCCCGGGTGGGAGCGGCTTGTCTTCCAGGGCTTTCTTGTTTAACTCCTTTTCCTTGTCTGCTTGCTTTTGGACCGCATTGACGTCGACGGAACCACCTTGGTTGGAGCATCCAACTAGGCCTACAACAAGAACGAGCAAGATTGCAAGTTTCGAGATCATCCTATTCGATCGCCCACATTGGCCAAGATTTTGTCCAAACTGGCTTAGCAGAAACAGTCCAGGCACCAGTGCCAATTCCACATGCAGGTCGTGAACTAACCGAGTACTCGGCAGCCGTAGGAGTTTTTGCAAGGAATTGACTAACCGCAAGACTCTTCGTGTGGCCGTCTGCATAGCTTAAGTTAATTTGCTGAGCAAATGGTACTCGAGCTACGTCAGGTGTTGTCGAAGTGATATTGCAGGAACCATCGGTCGGGTAGAACTTAGGTGCCCACGCTTCTCGAACTGCGAATGGGTACGCGGTTCTTGTAGTTGTTCCGGATGCACCGTCGAGGAATACAGGAGCAAAGGTAACCGTAGGGTCAACGAGTTCCATCAAAAGCATTGCGTCAGCAACATATGGAATTGCGGTTTGCGAACCACCAAGGAAGCTGTTTCTGAATTGTCCGGTAGTCGCAGCGGATACACCATAGGTATTGAGCGCGCCAGTTAAAGCTAGGTTTAGCGCATAGGAACCATGAACTTGACCGTTAGTTGCCCAACCTGGAAATTGCTTGTAGTCCACGGCTGGGTGGAAGAATAGCGGTAAGTTCTTGACGTAAGGTCCTACCCACTTTTGCCAGGAATAGTGGTTCATTCGATAGTAGAATGGTGACGCCGTACATCCAACACCCGTCGGATTAAATGGATTAGAATTCAAAGCCGCATTGAGCGATGAATTCGGTTGGCAGTCGTCATTTCGAGGGTATAGATCATCGTTGTCACTTGCGTACATGATGATCGACAAACCAATCTGCTTTTGATTGCTGATGGATGCGGTCTTCTTCGCTGCGACTTTTGCTTGTGCAAAAACCGGGAAGAGGATAGCGGCGAGGATTGCGATGATCGCGATAACGACCAAGAGCTCGATGAGCGTAAATGCTTTTTTCATAGCCTTAATGATTCCAGTTGATTTGTCACGTTGCACTTCCTGTGCTACCTGTAACCGGGTGATTTAGACCGCTCCGTCAAGGAAATGGTTCACGAAAAGAATATCGGGAAAAATTGCAAGACCCTTTCCTTTGCCTAATCAACGGTTAGTTTACTGGCTATAACCTTCGATTTGAACGCAGTTAGATCGTTTTTTGTAGCATTTCTTAACAATTCTGGGCTGTCTCCTTTCTCAATCGATTGTCTAGTTCTCGAATTCCCAAACAATATATCAATCGGTAGTTTGAGATATTCGTACTCATAGGGCGGTTGTTTCCATGCAAATCCGGCCAGATTTGTCTCGCCACCGGCGGCAACAAATCGTTCCGAAGAAACATGACTCGAATCGTGCAATCCGGTCTGCTTGATCGCCTCGATCATCAGAGCACAATAGGACACTACTGGCTCAAAAGTATCTCGATTCGTTATATGGAGAAAAACTCCATTGCAAATTTGTCCGCAGTATTTGTTGAATGTAGGTTCAAACTGGATCGGACGAAACGTGACTCCCTGAAGATCTGCCTCGTTCAGCGATTTTGCGAGTTTGACGCCATCAAGCCACGGCGCGCCGACGGTTTCGAATGGCCGCGTGGTGCCTCGACCCTCGCTCAAATTGGTGCCTTCAATGAGGCATCCTCCTGGATAAACGACGGCAGTATTGACGGTCGGCATATTGGGAGAAGGCATGACCCACGAGTATCCGTTTTCATCGGCATAGCTATCCTGATCCCACCCTTCCAACTCAATGACTCGAAGGGTGAGGTTTGGATAATGCTCATGTCGCATGAAGCGGGCGGTTTCACCGATCGTCAGTCCGTGCCTCAGAGGCAATGGATGCAAGCCAACGAAAGATGCGAACTCTGGCTCCAGTACGGTGCCTTCAACTTTTGATCCGATCGGATTAGGGCGATCCAGCACCAGCATTGGGATTCCCAATCGCTCGGCTGCTTTCATTGCCAGGGTCATTGTCCAGATGAATGTGTAGTAGCGAGCGCCAACATCGGGCAGGTCAACCAAGATGAGATCGACCCCCGCCAGCATTGCATCCGTTGGCTCACGATGCTCGCCGTACAACGAGTAAACCGGGTACTGATATTTTTCGGCTCCCTCACCATTCCACTCAATCATGTTGTCCTGAGTGGTGCCGCCAATGCCGTGTTGCGGACCAAATGCGGCGACAACTCGAAATGGCTCGGTCACTTGGGCTTCGCCAAGAATCTCAAGGATGTGGCGATAGTGAGAATCAACGCTGGCTTGGTTGCAAATGACCGCGATTCGATGGTCAGCCAATGCCGAAAATTTGTTCTCAATGAGGAGATCGAGCCCAAGTCGAATCGGCATGAAGCCATTGTATCTGCTTTCACAAAATGGAAATCAAGCAACTATAAGTTGAGATGCAGCGGCTGCATTTCATGAAAGATCAGAACCTTGAGCCATGAGCCATGAGCCATGAGCCATGAGCCATGAGCCATGAGCCATGAGCCATGAGCCATGAGCCTTGAGCCTTGAGCCTTGAGCCTTGAGCTTTGAGCCTTGAGCCTTGAGCTTTTAGCTTGCAGCTTGCAGCTTGCAGCTAAAAGCAAATAGCTAATAACCAACGGCTGCCTCCGCAGCCCTTCCAAACCAAACCGGAATAACAGGAACTTGTTTCAAGAATCCAAGATTCTGCTGTGGAGGCCGAGGTAATTAGAGTGCATGCTCTAACTCCACTAGCTAAAAGCTTGCCGCTAATTTTCTCAGCTTCAATCCCTTAAAAAGTGAACCTAAAACACCCCGCCCGAACCCCTCCCGCGTACCGCCCGCGTACCGCCCGCGTCGAACCCACGTACGGGCCTGGTAAGCCCCAAAGAACAAGTCCAGAATCCGAACTTGCTACACTTAATTCCCAGGATATATCAGTCATGAAGGCGAACTTTACAGTGTCTGGTTGTTTAGGTTGCAGGGAATCTACGGAAGTTCTGTGATTGGCTGACCAAAATCCTGGGAAGTGGGGAAATTTCTAGGATTATGAAAAAATGTGGTTCTTCGTCACTTTGTGTGGGAACATCGTAGCCTGGGTTCAAATAGACATTGGGTCAATTGCGATAATCCTGTCTTTAACCCCGAAGGAGGCGTTTAAGATTAGTATGCAATTGGGTATT
>JAYVHY010000156.1:0-2021 GCA_043770615.1 Armatimonadota bacterium
ATGTTGTTTTGAACCGTTCTTTTCGCGATTCTGCGAATATCTTTCTTACTTGCCTTAGTGTTTGCCATTTCTGAACCGATGGATAATACCCAATTTGAGCATTTTCTTGCGACGTTTGTGACGCCCTATTCGTCTCACCCTTTCGATTTAGATATCGAAAGGGCCAGAACTTACTTTTTGATGAACTTCTTTTTACTCTTGTCAAAGCCCTGATCAACTTTCTTGGCATCAAAGTGCCAAACAGGCGAACCTGATCGTTGATAGAAACATTGGTAACTTGAGAGAAGCGAAGCAACGAGTCTTCGTGACGTTCGTCGAGCAACGTTAATCTCGGCAAGAATCGTGAGGTAGTCCGCACCCTTCGGCCAATGACTCATCGTTTGGATAAGAAGGTCGAGTGTGCTTGTTCCTTCAGACTCGGCTCCGAGCGTTCGGAGTTCTTCCATTCTCTGAGTGCTGATGTAGACCACTGGATCTGGTTGATCCATGTACTCGAAATCGAATACGTTGGGAACCATCGTCTTGTTAAGCGTAAATACAGCGCCACTCTCTGTTGATTGATCTAGCCACCAATCGATAAGACCGTACATCAAGCGAGCCTCATGATTAATCCAAACTTGAAGTTCTCGACCAGTAGGGTCAACGAAAACTGCTTCCTGAATCTTTGGTTGATCTTCGAGCCAGCCAGTTGGGAATTGAGCTAACGGGAAAGTACCGAGCTCTCGGTGAATTGACTTGAGAACCAATCGAATCGACTCGGGCTGGCTCTTGAGAGCTGGCTGAATATCTTCATCCACAACGTCAAGCGCCAAAGGATGCTGTAGGAGCTTCCGAAGCGAACTATTAAGTCCATCATCGGTTAGTTCAACATCAATTTCTTCGCCTTCTTCGTCAAGCATTCCGGTTGCAACGAACTGGAACGGCTCTGGAACTTCCATGATGTAGTCAGGATGATCGCCTGCCTTTCGGAATCGGTCGCCGCCAACCCACTCAACTTCCTTGCTTGCGCATAGGGTTGCAATGATGTTTGCGAGATCGTCCGGATAAGTCTTGCTGCCTGGCGTGATTTCAAAGTGCTCCTCGAGCAATTTGATTGCCGTCGTAGTCTTGTCGCTTGCAACAATCTTCTTAATAAGCTTGGCAATATCGTCTGACTTGAATTCGATTGGAGCAACGTCGTCAACGTCAATTGTTGGCGTCAGCTTCATCGCGACCTTAAGGGCAGTCGAAACCAATCCCTTAGCGTCGGCTTCAGTCATGAAGGTGCCATCACTGTTGTAAACAAAGTTTGGTTCTGCAAACAGGCCCTTGAGGATCTCCCCAGAGCTGTACATCAGAACGCTTCGAGGATCATCGTTATTGAGCTTGCTGTGAGCAACTGCCCCAACTTCCTTCAATTTGATCGGAGCATGCTTGAGAACGTCTGCCGCCCAACTAGGTGATCGGAAATCTACGTCGGCTAGCTTTGTTGCGGCTGCTTCAAAATTTTCCTGGGAAATTCGGTTTATTTCAAGGGCTCGATCAAACTTCTCGTCGGTAGCAACAAATCCCCATGCATCAAGTCCTACCAATCCACCCTCGACTTCAACAAATCCATTGTTTCCGGCGATGAGGCGCAGAATCGTTGGTTCCATGATTTCTGGGGTCGACCTTTGAGCTCGAGCAACTTCATCAATCAATGTTGTGATGATGACGGGAGCTCCAAAGCTATCAAGAATCGCTCGCATAATTTCTGCGATGGGCCGACCTTGGCTGTTTAGTCGTGCGGCTGGAACCCAACGTCGCTCGTGATAAGCGAACACATCTGGATTCGATGCCATGAGGGATCGGACTGCGGCGAGTCCTATTCCGACTCCGGATAATTTGTCTGCGAGCTCGCCTAGCTTGACGGCTGCTTCCATTTCGGAAAGTTTTTCAAGTATCAGTCGGTCTGCGTATGAACGTGCAACGGCTTCTTCTGGTTTGATGGAAATCGGCTTGGCCAAAGATTCGCTCCTAATGCCCGAATAAACGAGCGCGAA
>JAYVHY010000157.1:0-2020 GCA_043770615.1 Armatimonadota bacterium
GGGATTGATGAATTGACGGGCTTACCCGTTATCTTGTGCAGCAAAAAGCCGAAGAAGGATTTGACTCCTGCCCAGCTAAGTGAAATTCTAATTGAACAAGAGGCAAGCTATCACCTATCTTCTCGATAGTTCAGTTTGGATAGCTTTTGCCTTAGATGGCCATACCCATCATGATCAAGCGAGGAAGTTCATTAACTCCACATCTGAAGCTCAATCTCTTCTCTTTTGTCGAGCAACGCAACAGTCGTTCTTGCGCCTGATCACAACGGCTTCTGTCTTGCGACCATACGGTGAACCTCCTCTGACCAATACCCAGGCGTGGCAGATCTACAATGACTTAACGTCAAAACCAAAGATTGGATTTGCCTCGGAATCGGCCGACTTGGAGGTGCTTTGGCGCGAACTTTCAAACCTCCACACTGCTTCACCTAAATCTTGGATGGACTCCTATTTGGCTGCCTTTGCCATCGCTCATGACCATACTTTGGTCACCTTTGATAGCGACTTCAAGCAATTCGTTGGTCTCAAATTAAAGCTCCTATCGTAGCCTAGTTCCCGAGTTCTTTCTCGCTCCACAATCCAGACAGCACTAGATGCCGACGAGCGGAAATCTTACTTTGTCCGGGTTTGAGAAGGCTCGCCAAGCGGCTCCCTTTTTGACGGCGAAACTCATAGACGTAGGCGGTGACTTTGGGGCTTCTGTTCCACGGCTTATCGGTTAAAAAATTTGGAAGCCCCCTGAATCCCGGATATCTCCAAAGCACTTTTGACTTGACGGAAGAATCGCAAGTGGTTATAACAATCATCCTGTAATCCCTATCTTCATTGCCATAGCCTGAAGAAAACAGCTCCGGGAGTCTCGCCATTCCGAATTTTGAAAGATACGAGAGATCGAAGTTTAATCGGCTGTCACCTTGCAATGGAACTCCCTCTTTGTCGATCGCTTCAAAGGACAGGGAAATTGCAAATCCGCAACTGCCATATGACCACTCGTCCCACCACTCAAATTTTGCCGACCGAGCCGCTTCTGTCAAAAGATCAAATGTTCCCCGGATAGTTCGCTTGGGAGTCAAGAAAAGTTTTGGGTTCCTAAGAACGTACTTCGAAGTCGGAACTTCAGGATGAAATATTGGTAGGTTCTCTGGCGGGCCAGGATCTCCGCCATTCCACGTTTTAGGAATAATCAGGAACGTACGGTTTTTATACATGTACGTAAAACTAACTTGGCTCAATATATTTTGCAGCACCAATTCGAATCTAGAGTTTTCTAGTTTCAGGGTGATTTTGCCAACTAATTCTATTTCTGGGCTAACCCACATCTTCAGGTGGGCATCGTCAAATAGCTTTTTGAGGACAACGTGTACATTCGCCTCTTTGACATCAATGCTCGGAATGATCGTGTCGAGGACATCGCCTTGGATCAGTGCCAGTGGCGGCAAAGTGCTCGCCGGAAATCGCGGCATTGTGAGAGCGATCGAAAGTCCTAGGATGGCTATCATGTATCCATCCTACTTTGCAATCTTTGGTATCGGGATGATGTTGAAGGCTCCAGCTTCGTAACAATAGGTACATCCCATCTGAGTCAAAAGCTTGCTGAACATGATCTCTCCCTTTTCTCGCTTTACTTTTACGGTGGCTTTCCCTTTGACTAAGAGACTGATCTTGAAGAAGGCATTTATTTGCCATTCCTTCTCAAAGAACTCCTTGATGATTACCTTTTTCTCCGAATCCTTGAACTCAAAAGGCGGAGCCTGCTGAATATTTAGAACCAATGCAATTCCCAACGACACAACTATCATAGTTTTCGCATCCCATCACTTTGGATGGTCGAGCTGACTAATGGTTTCAACGAATCTTCTTTCGCTTCCGCCGCTTCTTCCACTTCCGCCGCTTTTCGTGCCCTCGCACTGTAAACTAATAAAATGAGTTCCCTTCGGGTCGTAGACGTTGCTCTCGATCCTCGTTCCGGGGGAACCAATGCCATTTACACGTACCTCCCGACGCCAAAGACCCAAGTCGG
>JAYVHY010000158.1:0-4451 GCA_043770615.1 Armatimonadota bacterium
TTTTAAGCCTAAGATGGCTGCAAATACTTCTGCTGGTATGCAACAAATGATGGGTGGTATGAACAACGCAATGGCGGGAATCACCTTCCCGACCAAACCAGTCAAGATTGGCGAAACGTGGACTAGTTCGTTGGATATGGGTCAAATGATGGGTGCAGCAGCCAAGGGCCAATCCGGAGCAGCAGGCCTGAAATCAACTGGCAAACTTACGACGACCTACAAGCTGTTAAAAGTTGACGGATCTACCTTTACAATTGGAATCACAATGGGCGGAACCGTCAATATGAACATGGCCGGCGGTAAGGGTGGCGCTCAAGGTATGAAAATGGCGATGAATATGAGTGGAGGCGGTACTTCAACTATGGAGCGAAACACTGGAATTCCGGTGAGCTCAACCATGAAGACCACCATGCAAATGAGCGGCATGCAGGCATTCAGTATGTCCATGACGATGAATTCTAAGCGCATTTAATAATGTTCGCAGTCCTAGGGCTCGTTTTCGGAGCACTCGTTGGATTCGCAATGAGTCTCCTCCGTTTGCGAGCTACAAGAGCCCTCCTGACCGCATCAAATGTACTTGCCATTACAGTGGCAAGTGCTTGGATTCTATTTGTCGTTTGGGTAATGCTCAGCGGAAATGGCTATGACTCGACCATGGCCGCCATGATGTTTATAGTTTGGGGCTTTATGGGCTTCTCAATTCTCATGTCCACCAGCCTATTGATAGGTTTCGGGTTAAGTTCCTTTTACAAAGAAACGTCAATGCGTGTTGCCCGGACAGTCTTTATTGACTTGTGTTTACTTGCAGTGTTTTGTGTCTTTACTATCACTTCCTTGACCAAGACATCAAATCAGGCCTTCGTTACCAAAAATTTGAATAAGACCGAGGCCAATCAAAAGGCAGATCAAATAATGAGTGAATTGCCCTATACATTCAAGACATTTCCGCCCGAAGCGATTATTGAATTAGCATCCAATCATGTTCCTGGCAGCCTGGTGGTTCCCCCAGAAGTACTAGAGAAAGCGATTGAAGCAGCTAATTTGCGAAATCCAGATCGAGAAAGATATAGTCCTGCGAACATGAAGCGTAAGCGATTCCTCGACGTCGCAACTCTGTTATCACCGGCAATTGGTTGGCTGGCTACGGTCTTTTCAGTGACAATCTACTGGAAGCGAAAGAACCTAGTTTCTTAATCGCAGAGTCAATAAGAGCTTCTCCGTTGATTAATCGAGACTGTCGAGCAAGCTGGTCAAGCTCAAATCCTGGACTTTTCGCTCGACTAACGACCGCTCATCAAAGGGGAAGTGATCTCGTTCATTCTCCTTGGTGCAATATCCGACGATGCCCTCGTTAACTCGCTCGGTTGCCACAAAGACAAGCTGTCCCTTAGAGTCCCTACGCCACTCCAACAAAGGGTCAATCAGCAATGTTCCTAAATTGGCAATTCGATTGAGAAAAGCCTCTCGCTCTTCATCGTCCCCGGGCACAACCGGAATGTCAATAATGATCAAGGTTCTCGGATCACTCTGAATATCTCTGGCGAGCTTGGCAAAATCAATAGACTCCCATTCAGGAAGCTTTTGAGGTCGCAAGCCCGACAATTTTGCCAATCCTCTTAGGGCAAACGATCGAGCCAAGACCTTCCAAGGGAATCCCAATTCAATCGCTCGATTTGACACTCGTGGTCGTTCACCCTGCCCCCAAGGCCAACAGAGATTGATCGGGGAAATTCCTTGGTCCATCCTTCGAATATTAAACTCTTGCTCTGCCAACAAATTCACGGAGTCATCAACGAACCGTCGGAATTCGTTCTCCGCGTCCCCTTCTGGCAGAGATAAATGCTTTCCTTGTACCGATGCAATTGAAGGCGAAGTCGTCCGAAGATCAATCCGCTTATCGCAAACCATCGCGTGATCAAGGCCGTCACCCATCAAAATTGTCGATGACTTGGTATTGAGTCTCATCAATTGCTGTTCGATGACTTTGAATTCATCGACCGACGGCTTAGGAACTTGTAGCCCGACAAAATCACCACTGAGTGTCAACAATGAAAGATGAAACTGAACAGATCGCTCCGGAGGATTCCAACCTAAAGCTGCAACCGTAAGGGGACCCTGATCCAGCACAATTCCTGAATGTCCAAGAATCGCCGATTCAAAAGCCTCCTCGGGTTCCAAGCGAAACTTGAATGTCTTTGACTCTGCTCCAATTTGTCGAAAAACTGGATCGTTTCCAATGACTGAATGATCTTCGTCATCGCCCAAAAGTCCCCGAAAAACAAGGACTGCCATTACTGGTCGAACAGTTGACCCTGACCGGCAACCACAGTTGCCATCTCTCCAACTGCCGGAGGGTCGTCAAAAGCGTGCTTCTTAAGCCCTTCAGGAATCTCCAACGGATACTTGCCAGTAAAGCAAGCGGTGCAAAATCCTTGCGTCGAGCCATCAACCGCCATTTGAGCCCCATCCACACTAAGATATCCAAGTGACGTACAACCAAGATAAACTTCGAGTTCCGGCATCGTCATTTTTGCCGCCGCAAGTTCGCCCTTCGAAGCCATATCAATTCCATAAAAGCATGGATAAACGATTGGCGGCGCGGTAATGCGGACGTGAACTTCTAGTGCGCCAGACTCAAACATCATCTTGACAAGTTGCTTGGTCGTGGTACCTCGAACAATCGAGTCGTCCACCAAAATGACTCGCTTGCCTCGAATATGATCATCTAGTGGCGTCAATTTCATTCGAACCCCGATCTCCCTCATTCGCTGATCAGGCTGAATAAAGGTGCGGTGAATATAGCGGCTCTTCGTCATTCCTTCTCGAAAAGGAATTCCACTTTGCTTTGCATAGCCGAGTGCTGCCGGAATGCCACTATCTGGCACCGGAACGACAATGTCGGCATCAACCGGATGCTCCTGGGCCAACCTTTCCCCCATCCGCAAACGGGCTCCGTATAAACCTGTGCCAAACATTCGTGAATCAGGTCGGGCAAAATAGATAAATTCAAATAGACACATCGCTTCGCGAGGTGATTCAATCCCCTGCTCGATGGTCATGCCATCACGGGTTACCAGCGCTATTTCACCCGGTTTTAAGTCCGTATCGCAGGTCGCACCCACTGGTCCAAAAGCGCAAGACTCCGAAGCAAGCATGTAGCCCTTCTCGCCAAGCTTTCCAACTGAAAGTGGTCGAATGCCGTAAGGATCGCGAAACCCAATCAACATATTCGGAGTCAGGACAACCACCGAAAACGCACCTTTGCATCGGCGCATCACTTCGCGCACCGCTTCTGCTGGACCATTCTTTAGGTTGTTGACAATGATTCGAGCTAAAACTTCCGAGTCCGAAGTCGAGTCGAAATGCTCTCCCTCTTCCTGCATTTGCAAACGAAGCTCGACCGCATTGATGAGGTTTCCGTTATGAGCAACCGCAATCTCGCCAACGAGCGACTGACAATAGATCGGTTGAGCATTCCTTAGCACACTGGATCCAGTCGTACTATATCGGTTGTGTCCAACTGCCATATCCCCCTTCAAACTGGCGAGGATTTCGGGGGTAAATATCTGATTAACCAACCCCATATCTTTGTGCATTCGGACTTTCGTTCCGTCGCTGACGGCGATGCCAGCTGACTCTTGACCTCGGTGTTGAAGGGCAAAAAGACCAAAGAATGCGGTGCTGGCTACTTCTTCACCGGGGGTGAAAACTCCAACTACTCCACACTCTTCTTTGATTGCATCTCCTAAGAGTTCGCGGTGATCCATGGACGGATTAAGGATACCGACAAAGTGCCCGCCATACTGCCAGGTTACGCACGGAAAGCAAATTACTTGCATCCATACCAGGGAAATTTAGCCACTCTTTGAGGAAAACCAACACCATGGTAGTTAAAGCTATTAGTGCAGCAATCACCCTCGCGACGTCGCCTCCTGTCTCAGGAACGCCACCGGTTTCGGGTACGCCGCCGAGTCCAACGCCGCCACCAACAACGACATCAACGTCCAGTGGATCGGGCCTCAACATTACAGCTTAATCAGCCGCTTGGCAGGGAAAAGCAATTCGGCCGTGAGCTAAGCTCACAAACTAGAAAGGCGGTAGCAATCAAGCTACCGCCTATTTTTGTTCTTAAAATTTGAATCTTAAACGTTGTAAGAAGCCTTCTTCAACCAAGCCTTTGGAATTGGCTTGAGACCACAAATGACTCGAGCGAACTCTGGGCTCTTGAGTACGTTTGTCGCAATAACCAACTTAACTGAGTTGCCACCCGGAACCTTAACTCGAACGGTTTGGAGGTTCGCATGTTGGATTCGGTTCTTGTGGGGAGCCTTGAATTTCCATCCTTGCGAGTGACGGTTCCTAATGAACTTCGCCGTTGTATTACCTTTCTTTCCACTCACTTGACAGATCTTAGCCATGACTTCCTCCGCCGAACTGGATCGGCGCGAATA
>JAYVHY010000159.1:0-2009 GCA_043770615.1 Armatimonadota bacterium
TTATTCGGGCATTAGGAGCGAATCTTTGGCCAAGCCGATTTCCATCAAACCAGAAGAAGCCGTTGCACGTTCATACGCAGACCGACTCATACTTGAAAAGCTTTCAGAAATGGAAGCTGCGGTCAAGCTGGGCGAGCTTGCCGACAAATTATCCGGAGTCGGAATTGGGCTCGCTGCAGTCCGATCCCTCATGGCATCCAACCCAGATGTCTTCGCTTATCATGAGCGACGATGGGTTCCTGCCGCACGACTTAACAGTCAAGGTCGACCGATCGCTGAAATTATGCGCGCGATCCTTGATAGCTTTGGCGCACCCGTCCAGATCACAACCTTGATCGACGAAGTTGCGCGAGCTCAACGATCTACTCCAGAAATCATGGAGCCAACTATCCTGCGATTGATCGCCGGTAACGGTGGCTTTGTTGAAGTTGAAGGTGGACTAGTTGGACTTGACGCTTGGGGCTTTGTTGCTACCGACGAGAAGTTTGACCGAGCCCTCGAAATCAACCGAATTTCACGAGAAGATTTCGAAGCCGCAGCCACGAAGCTTGCCGACGTCGATTTCCGATCACCCAACTGGGCAGCCCAGGTATTGAAGCATGCCCCGATTAAGTTGAAGGAAGCTGGCGCAGTTGCTCACAGCAAGCTCAATAACGATGATCCACGAAGCGTACTCATGTACAGTTCAGGAGAAATCCTCAAAGGCTTGTTCGCGGAACCAAACTTTGTTTACAACAGCGACGGAACATTCATGACCGAAGCTGATGCCAAGGGACTTGTTTCAACTGCTCTGAAAGTTGCGATGAAGCTGACTCCGTCGATCGATATTGACGATGTTGCTCCAATTGAATTTAAGTCCGATGATATTGCGAAGCTGATTAAGAAGATTGTTGCGAGCGATAAGACGACTACTGCGATCAAGTTGCTCGAAGAGCACTTCGAAATCACTCCGGGAAGCAAGACTTATCCAGACGATCTGGCGAACATCATTGCAACTCTTTGCGCAAGCAAAGAAGTTGAGTGGATTGGCGGCGACCGATTCCGAAAGGCGGGCGATCATCCTGAGTACATCATGGAAGTTCCCGAGCCGTTCCAATTCGTTGCAACGGGCATGTTGGACGAAGAAGGCGAAGAAATTGATGTCGAACTCACCGATGATGGACTTAACAGTTCGCTTCGAAAGCTGCTTCAGCATCCTTTGGCTCTCGACGTTGTCGACGAAGACATTCAGCCAGCTCTCAAGAGCCAACCTGAGTCGATTCGCTTGGTTCTTAAATCAATTCACCGAGAACTCGGCACCTTCCCGCTTGCTCAGTTTCCAACTGGATGGCTCGAAGACCAACCGAAGATTCAAGAAGCGATTTTTGTCGATCCTGCGGGTCGAGAACTTCAAGTTTGGATTAACCATGAAGCTCGCTTGATGTACGGACTTATCGATTGGTGGCTTGACCAATCAACCGAAAGCGGTGCCGTCTTTACACTAAACAAGACGATGGTTCCAAATGTATTTGACTTCGAATACATGGATCAACCAGACCCAGTCGTCTACATTAGCACTCAGAGAATGGAAGAACTCCGAACCCTCGGAGCCGAGTCCGAAGGAATCAGTACACTTGACCTCCTCATCCAAACGATGAGCCACTGGCCAAAAGGTGCGGACTACCTCACGATTCTCGCAGAGATTAATGTTGCCCGACGAACCTCTCGAAGGCTCGTTGCATCGCTACTCTCAAGTTACCAATGTTTCTATCAACGGTCTGGTTCACCGGTTTGGCACTTCGATGCTAAGAAGGTTGATCAGGGCTTCGACAAGAGCAAAAAGAAATTCATCAAGAAGTAATGTATTGCCCTTTCGTTGGTTAAAACGAAAGGGCGAGACGAATAGGGCGGCTAAAAGGTCGCGAGAAAATACTCAAATTGGGTATTATCCATCGGTTCAGAAATGGCAAACACTAAGGCAAGTAAGAAAGATATTCGCAGAATCGCGAAAAGAACGGTTCAAAACAACA
>JAYVHY010000160.1:0-2009 GCA_043770615.1 Armatimonadota bacterium
GTTCATCCTCAAAGCGTGATCCATTCGATGGTCAAATTCACCGATGGCTCTGTGCTCGGGCAACTTGGTTGGCCGAACATGCGCTTGCCTATTTTGTACGCACTGACGTATCCCGAACGACAACCCAATGACCTCAAAAACTGGGATCCTACCGACACTCCAAGTTTGACATTTGAAAAGCCGGACGAAGTCGCCTTCCCTTCGCTGGGGTTAGCACGAGAAGCTTCGAAACAGGGTGGCACGATGCCAGCGGTGATGAATGCCGCCAATGAAGCGGTTGTCGCCGCCTTTTTAGCAGGAAGGTGCGGCTTTTTGGACATCTCGTCCGTAGTAGAGAGGGTCATGTTGGAACATTCCATGTCCTCTGCGACGTTAACATCCATATTGGATGCTGATCGTGAAGCACGAGTCCATGTTCAAGAAGTCTTAGGAACCTAATTTTATGTTGATGAACTTGCTGACAATCGTGGTGTTTTTGGTGATGTTTTCGGTACTTGTTGCCGTGCATGAGCTAGGTCACTATTGGTTTGCTCGGAAGTTCAACATGGGCGTTTCGGAATTCGCGATTGGCTTTGGAAAGCCTATCGTCAAAACTTGGAAGCGAAAGAAGTATCGCCTCGATGATGGCGAAGAACAAGAAACTGAATTCAATATTCGCCCTTTCCCGCTTGGTGGATTTGTCAAGATTCTTGGGATGGAACCGCAAGAAGATGGCAGTGAAGTCAACGTCAACGGAGGCTTTTATACTCGGTCACCCTGGGCTCGCATCGTCGTTCTTTTCGCAGGACCGGTTTTCAGCATTGTTTTTGGATGGCTCATCTTCATCGGTCTTTTCACAATGATTGGGGTTGAAAAGCCGGTTAATCGAATTGGCTCAATAAATATTGGTGGAGCGGCAGATAAGGCTGGGATCAAACCCGGCGACACCATCATAAAAATCGACGAAACCGATGTAAAAGACACAGTCACGGGAATACTTGCTATCAGAGGAGCTAAAGGAGCGCCGGTCAATGTTACGTTCGTTCATGAGGGGCAAACGCTCCAAAAACTCATGACTCCAACCCTTTCCACGCAAGAACTAGAGGAAATTGATTCGAAAGGTGAGCCAACTGGAAAGAAAGGTCATTATCCCGTATTGGGGATTGCGTTTGCCAGCGACTATTTTAGAGTACCGATTGGGGAAGCAATTGTTACGGCGACTCAAGCTCCATATATTGCCGCAAAGGCAATGATCACCAATATCATGCGACCAAAGCAGATTCTCGAGGAAAGCACCGGGGTCATTGGAATGGCGGTTGGCACAAGAATGGCGGTCGAGGGTGGCTTGGCTAATGTTCTTTCTTTGGCCGGAATCATCTCCATTTCGCTAGGTTTTATGAACTTATTGCCGATCGGCATGTTGGATGGAGGTCAAATTTTCCTGTCCCTCATCGAAGGTCTTCGCGGTGGCAAGCGGCTCAGCATGAGATCTCAGCTCCAATTCCTTTGGGTAGGGATGATTGTCATCCTATTCTTCTTTGTCGCAGTAACTTACAAGGACCTTTTCCGCTTCGTTATTCCGGGTGAACAGAACTTACTTTCGCGATCGAATAGCTCCCAGAGTTCGAACACTCCGTCCAATAACGCCCCAGTCAAGTAAACTCTTAAGCTCAGAACGATGAGTAACGAAGAGTCATTTTGGGATATTCGGCTGGACAAGCTCCAGCGGCTAAGAGAACTAGGCTTTGATCCATATAAGATCGAGCGCTGGGATACCCCTAAATCGGCCGAAAAACTGCACGCTGACTTCATCGAAGGCACCGAAGTCTCATTTGCGGGACGAATTTCGTCGTACCGAGACATGGGTAAGGCGGGCTTTGCCCACATCAGTGATGGCGAGGGCAAGATTCAGGCTTACTTTCGTCGCGATGAACTCGGCGACGAGGCTTACGATGCCTACAAGCTCCTCGACCTTGGCGACCATATCGGAGTCAAAGGCAAGCTCTTTCTTACCAAAACTGGTGAGCAAT
>JAYVHY010000161.1:0-2008 GCA_043770615.1 Armatimonadota bacterium
TAAGTCGCTGAAAGTCAATCGAATGCACACTTGATGTGGCCTTCCGGTAACCGCCCGAACGTCGGCTGCAGAGACCTTCCGGTAATTGATGTCTTGCGAAGCCAGAACATTGTTCCACGCCGTTGCACATTGTTCGGTGGTATCCCACAAGGTTCCGTCAAGATCGAAAATGAGGGAGTCGAATGTCACTGATTCGCAAGGTTACCTTCGTATATTCTCTATAGATTGACGTTAACGTTCTTAAGCAATGCGCTTTGCCCACGATCGCCACTGTGGGCACAACAGAGAATCAAAAGTGGATACTCGACCAACCCTGACTGAGCTAACTCGGCGTATAGTGACGCCACCGTCGCCAGGAGCCTCAGGACGAAAAGCAAATAGCGTACAGGTGGCTATTTCCTCCGAAGAGTGCCGGAACTCTTGACAACCGTTCAATCCTTTTTGATGAGTTGTATGGTTGTCAGAAAACCTGTTAAGATTCCAATTGCATGGCAATTCCAAAATTGATACTTGATGCAAATGGCTCTTGGTTTGGAAGTTCAAAGTTGAACCAATCGTGGCTTCCTCCCGAAAAGCGAATCGCTGAGTCAGCCTCCTTTTTACATGTTGATACTGATGAAAATCGCTCTTTCGCCACCATAACTTATACATGGCATCACGAGGGCAAACGCCACGAAGGAACTATCCTTGCTTGTATGGATGGAAAGTCAAAAGTTGTTCAACTTGGCTGGTCGGATTCCTGGCATCAAAATACGGCCGTGATGCACTTGGTAGGTCCTGAGGTTGCCGATGGATCAATAAGGACAAAGGGTACTTACGCCGCTGGAAAAGAGGTCTGGGGCTGGACGATCGAATTCAAGCTGTCCGGACACCAACTCACGATGAAAATGGAGAATCTAACTCCGCAAGACGAAGCTGAGTGGGCAGTCGTGGCAGTTTACAAGCGGTCATGATTCTTCATTGTTGAATCTCTTGGAACTGACCGACCTTGAATTGCCACTATTTATGATATTATTTGGAATTCCCTTGCCTAGTTGATAGGCGAGGGAAATCCAAGAAGACTTTCGTACCGGAAGGCTCAAGTCCTCTTAACGTCAATACGTCTAATTGCCAAACAGATATTCTTAACATGGTATGATCGACAAAAGGAGTATTTCCGCATATGGAACCCCGATTCCCTGGCCAAGCAGAAGTTACAAAGCTAAATCTAAAGCAAATCCAGACGTTAATCTCGGTCGCCTGTAGCGAAGTCTTTGATTCTCTAAGTCCAATTGATCCACGTTCTGCAAGAGAAGTTGCGAAGGATATAGGTCGAAGTCCCGCTAGTGTTGGAGAGCAGATCGTGAAACTGATGGATGCAGAATTGGTCATTTCTGCTGGGACTCGAAAGCGAAGATCTCGAACTGAAACTCTCTTTGCTCATGCCGGTAGACTAACTCGCTTCATGCTCGCAGAGCAAACTCCCGAGTCAATCGAGCAATACAAGCTTCGATTTAACAGTCAAATGAGGCAAGCTGAACGACAACATGATGCATTTTATGATGCCCTGGAAAATGACCCATCCTACACAGATTTCTTAATCCTAAAATTCCACACATTATTTGTAGATCGAGAGCGGGCATTGAGGCTTAAACTTGCGGTCACCGAACTTCAGGCTGTTATTCATGAGCTTTCGGAGTCTAATGTTGATGCACGAAGCGAGGGAGAATTTGTCCGCGTTCAGATGACCATTCTTTCGCTTCCAACTCAGCAGGAAAGCAGGCGTAGGTCTTGAGTCCTTTTTTTTGTCTCAATTTAATTATATTCGGAATTATGCTTTTTTCCGTGTATACTAATTTCTTTGGAGCAACTACATGGCACACAAAATCACTAAACTAGTTCATTCTTTCCTCGCGGCCGGAGCTGTTTCTGCGGCCTTCGCAGAACAGGAGTACGAAGTCGTAAACATCGGCAACCTTCCTGGTCTTTCGTTCGGCCGGGCCGCAGCCATCAATAATCAAAACGTTGT
>JAYVHY010000162.1:0-2004 GCA_043770615.1 Armatimonadota bacterium
GTTCGAGAAGCCGAAAGAAGCGGTAAAGGTTGAGATCGACTTTGAAGACATCGAAACCAGGGCTCGATCCATTGCCACCGGATCATTCGGCAACATGACCTTCGACAAGGAAGACGGGTCGTTTTATTACATTGGGGCAGACGGAATCTATAAGTCAGACTACAGTGGGGAAAATCCCCGCAAAGTAACCGGTTCAGGTGGATTCGAAGTCAGCGATGACGGCAAGACTATGCTGAGCATTCAAGGCGGCAAATTGTTCACAACGAATGTGAAAGCGCCAGGTTTCCCATCAACTGCCATTGCGTTTCGCGGTGAGTTCACTCGCGATCTTACTGAAACAAGGCGAGCCGCATTCCGGCAGTTCTGGCGAGGTTTCAACAATGGATTCTACGATCCAAACTTCCACGGTCGAGACTGGGTTGCGTTAGGTAAGAAGTATTCAAGGTTGCTCCCTTCCGTTGGACACCGAAGCGAAATGGCTACGGTTCTCGGCATGATGGTCGGAGAGCTCGAATCATCTCACTCGGAAGTCGGAGCGGGAGGAGGCGGAAACAAGAGCCAATCCTCGGCTCATCTTGGCTTTAGCTGGGACTACAACTTTGCTGGCCCAGGAATCAAGATCAAGGATGTACCAAAGCGATCACCAGGTAGCTTTGCGAAAACAAAACTCAGCCCGGGTGAAATCGTCCTTAAGGTTAACGGTAAGGAAGTATCGACGAATGAGTCCGTTTTCCGCGATATTTTGAACGATCAAGTCGGTCGAGATTTGAACATGACGGTTCAAGGTGCCGATGGAAAGACTCGGGAAGTCAAGTATCGAGCGATCTCTCAAGGTGAATACTCCGGAATCGTCGCCCAGAACCGATTGGAATCGAATCGAAAGTACGTTGAATCGAAATCCAATAGTTCAGTCACTTACCTTCACATTTCTGGCATGAATGGCCCGGCTTTGGAGCGGTTCCAACAGCAGCTTTGGCAATATTCTCCAGGCAAAAAAGGCGTCATCATCGACGTTCGTGGTAACGGAGGCGGTAACACCGCCGACCAAATCATTGATATTCTTGAGCGTCGCCAGAACATGAACTATGTTCCACGCGATGAGGAGGTGATTAAAGGTCCAGGCGCAACACTCGAAGTCCCGATCATCGTCATGATGGATCAAACCAGCTTCTCGAACGCTGAGATGTTCCCTGAAGCCATGCGCACCCGAAAATTGGCTCGACTTGTCGGAGTCCGGACGCCAGGTTACGTTATTTATACCAATGGATTCCCTTTGGTCGATGGCACCAGCGCTCGGATGCCCGGGTCCGGCGTTTGGCGAGTGGACGGAACGAGCATGGAGAACATCGGCGTCAAGCCTGACTTCGAAGTCTTTATCACGGCAGAGCAATTCTTCTCTGGTCAGGACCCACAACTCGACAAGGCCATCCAACTGTTGTCGAAGGGTTAACAAAGAGTTAGAAATCCAGGGTCACGTTCGACAAAAAAGGGCGTGATCTTGGTACCCTTATGGGATAGCATGCCAAGTAACTACTACCTCCAAATCGAAAACACTCCTTCAACCTTGATCCGAATGGTTGATTCAATTCGACCAGAGTTGTACGATACGAGCTTGGAAGGCGACCGATTTACGCTCAAAGAGGTCGTAGCCCACCTTGCTGACCTTGAGCAAACTTGGCTTGACCGCATTACGACCGCCATCGAATTCCCTGGAAAAGCAGTTGAGCCCTTTAACGAAGAGGCACGGGCAGTTGAACACAAGTATTCTGAAAAGGATATTCACCACGAGCTAGAGGTATTTGACAATCGACGACGTGATACCGTTGATTACCTTCTTCGCCTCGCCGACGACGATTGGGCGAACACCATTACTCATCCAGACAAGGGCGAAATGACCGTTCTCGAAATCGTTCAGTACATCACCGGTCACGATCTTTACCACGTTCATCAAGTCAGCCAGTATCTGAAATAAAGGGCATAGGGCCAAGGGCTGAGGGCGCGCTT
>JAYVHY010000163.1:0-4428 GCA_043770615.1 Armatimonadota bacterium
CAATTATCCAGGTACGCAGGACCGATTCACTTCCGACATTCTTCAGCGAAAGTGGATTCTCGACAAGTTTCAGGCGATCTACAAAAGCCTTGGTTATAATCTTGTTGAAACCCCCAACCTTGAACCTTCGGAAATTTTGGCGAAAGAAAACGGGGTCGGCGACCAGCCTGTTTTTACCTTTATCGATAAGCATCGCGACAATGTTTGCTTGAAACCCGACCAAACAGTCTCGCTTCGAAGAGTGATCGAACAACATGATCTTCGATTGCCGTTTATGCGCCATCAAGTGGGCTTCGCGTTTCGGCAGGACAAGCCAGAGCGAGGTCGATGCCGCGAATTTACCCAGTGCGATGCCGATGTGATTGGCGCTCCGCTCGGCGTTGCCGATGCCGAGACTATCCTTTGGTTACAGCGTGGATTCATCGATATTGGCCTCCATGAGACTATCCTTTCGGTCAATGCTCGTGGAATACTCACCGGACTCTACAGGTCACTAAGAAGCGAGTACTTTGACGAGTTAACGTTCGTTCGGGCGATCGATAAGTGCCCGGTCAGTGGCGACACTACCGTGGTTGACCGATATCTGAAAACCGGACAGGGCGAAAAGAACGATGAAACCGAGAAAAAGGTCTTCGCACCTGAATTGGTGGCGGCTACCGATGCAATTGTTGGGTTGTTGAAGAGGCTATTGCCATTCAAAGAGATGCCAGTTTGGGACTCTTTAACTCAATTCGGAGCCGCTTTTCCTGAAATGGAAGCCGAGGTTGCCGAAGTCAAAATGGTTCTTGAATACTGCGAATCGCTGGGCGTTTCGATGGAGAACATCCGATTCGATCCGTGCCTAGCCCGAGGAATGGACTATTACACCGGACCTGTTTTTGAGGCACGCCACCCCTTGTGGACATTTGGAAGCCTTGCCGGCGGCGGTCGCTATGATCAAATGGTCAAGATTCGTGATGAAGCTCAACCGGCCGTCGGAGCATCATTCGGGCTCGAACGAATCGAGCAGACCTTGCACGACTTAGGGCGACTGCCTGAAATTGGTGGCAAAGGGCTCGCTGATGTATTGATTGCAACTCGACCGGATTGGATGCCAGGACCCCTTAAATTGGCTGCCGAATTGAGAAAAACGATTGGTCGGGTTTTGGTTTTTCCCAATCCTGAGACTTCTTTTAAGCTACAAACCAAGTTTGCTTCCGAGAACGGTATCAAATACATCGTGTTTTACGGTCCAGACGAAGCCGCCGCTGGTGAGGCAACGATCCGAACTTTGACAGATGGAGATATTACCGACGTGCAAGCGGCGAGGCAGTCGAAGAACCAAAAGGTGACGGTTGCGGAACTGAGTGACACGTTGCTTGGTCTATTGGCCGAATAAGTAAGAGAGTTTCTCAGCCTCCGTAAAGCGATTTTCAAGGGCGACTTCCTTAATTTTCGCGCTCACAATGAAAATCGACATTACCGAGGCATCCTGCTATACAAGTTTTGCCGGTCAAAGCTGACTCGGGTTTTAAAGGCTCAACTCGATCCCGGCTTGCGCAAACGAGCCGTTTCGTGCCAAAATAGAGTCTCCGATGAACGGTTTCTTCCACCATCATCATACTTCGCATCACCTCGCTTAATCCAAGCGCCGTGATGCTACATCCCGTTCAAAATCCCCAGTGCCAGCGTCGGCACCCATCCCCTTCTCCAATACACAATTTCATATGTCAGTTCAAGTCAAACTTGCCCTTCCGACCGGAAGGATTCAGAATAACGTTTTTAAGCTCCTCAACGATGCCGGAATTGAGATTCACGGTGGTCCTCGCTCATACCGACCAAAGCTCTCATTGGTTGATTTTGAGGCGAAGATTCTTAAGACCCAGAACATCGTTGAGATGCTTGCTCTCGGACGCCGAGACGTCGGTTTTGCCGGGGCAGATTGGGTGAAAGAAAAAGGCGCTGACGTTGTAGAGTTATTGGACACCGAATTGGATCAGGTGTCGATCGTAGCGGCAGCTCCAGCCGGATTTCCCAACGCCGAATCGTATCAAGGTCGCCAACTGATCGTTGCCACCGAATACGTCAATATTGCTTCTGAATGGGTTCAAACCAAGGGCTGGGATGCCAAAGTCATTCGATCCTACGGCACCACCGAAGTCTTCCCTCCCGAAGATGCCGACTGTATTGTTGACAACATGTCTAGTGGGGCAACCTTGCGGGCGAGCAATTTGGACATTGTCGAAACCATCATGACTTCTTCAACCCGAATCTTTGCAAGCCGCCATGCGATGGAAGATGATGCCATTCGAAGTCGAATCGAGGACTTTGTCTTAGTCATTAAGTCAGTGCTCAGTGCTCGTCACCGGGTCATGATCGAAGTTAACGTGAGCAAAGAAGACCTCGAATCGGTGGCTTCCATTATTCCTTGCATGCGTCAGCCGACCATTGCCGCCCTCCATGGGGATGCGGGATATGTCGTCAAGTCTGCGGTTCTCAAATCGGAGCTTCCAACCCTGATTCCGATCATCAAGCAACGGGGCGGAACCGATATCGTGGTGTCGAGCATTGCGAACGTGATTCCCTAACAATGAACTGCCTTCCATTTGTAACCTCGACACTACGGGCAAAACGACGCATTGTCGCCCGAATCCAGGCTCCTGTTTGCCCTAACTGTCGAGGTATCGGTGGCTAAGGTTGTATCGATCATTAATACCGGTGTGGCGAACATCGCGTCGATTCAGTCGGCGTTCATGAAGCTGGGTTACGATACCAAGTTTGTCGATTCAACCCAGGATGTACTTGAATCGAAGGCGGTTGTCTTGCCAGGGGTGGGCGCGTTCGAAGCCGGAATGTCAGCCCTGAATCTCTTGGGAATAGGTCGGCCGCTAAAAGAAAGGATTACGGACGGGAAGCCAACCCTTGCGGTGTGCTTGGGAATGCAACTTTTGTGCGAGTCCAGCGAAGAGAGCCCTGGCGTTGAAGGGTTAGGCGTGGTTCCAGGCTCTATTCGGCGGTTTAGCCCGGGAATCCGAACTCCGCACTTTGGTTGGAATATGGTGTCTGGTTCGTCCTACTTTGGGACTGGCTATGCATATTTTGCGAATTCGTTTCGCTTGGGCGATGATCCCGGCGACGGATGGGAAGTTGCCACTTGTGGGCACGGCGAACCGTTTGTTGCGGCATTGCGGAAGGGTGCGGTGGTTGCTTGTCAATTCCATCCGGAGATCTCGGGAGACTTTGGCTTCTCGATCCTAGAAAATTGGTTAGAGGGGGTGACATGGTAGGTGCTTCTTGGCTAAGAATTAAAAGGAGCGGTTGTAACAACCGGGGTCGCTCGCAGAAGTATGTATCTTTAGAATTTACCAGGAGCGACCTCGGACTTAAGACGAAACGGACCTATCCAGGGGTCGCAGATCTAATGAGCCCTGGCGAAATTGAATCGAAGACCCCTGGAAAATCCAAGATAGTTCTCAGTCCAAGGTCGCTACTATCCGCTTTGCCTGGAGAACGCCTAGGCGAGCGACCCCGCCGAAGGCGATCCGGAGCCAACTCGAATCTGCTAGAAACTTTCAGGGCACCCAATCAGAAGGGGGCAACACGATGGTAACCAAGCGCATCATCCCTTGTCTCGATTGCAAGGATGGACGGGTTGTCAAAGGAATCCAATTCCAGGGACTCACTGATGCAGGATCGCCGTCTGAGCTAGCGGCCCGATACCAAATCGAAGGAGCCGACGAATTGGTGCTCCTCGATGTAGGAGCATCGATCGAAAGCCGCAACAATCAGATTCAAACCGTAAGAGATGTCCGCGCCGAACTCACCATCCCGCTTACCGTTGGGGGTGGAGTTCGAGAAATCGCCGATATCGAAAAACTACTCCAATCAGGTGCCGACAAAGTCTCTATCAACACCGCCGCCGTAAAGAACCCCATGCTCGTTCGAGAAGCTTCCCGGGCATTTGGTGCTCAATGCACAGTTGTTGCGGTAGATACAAAAAGGCGGGGCAATAGCTGGATTGTAATCACTCGTTCCGGCACCGAAGAACAGGCTCTTAATACGATTGATTGGGTGAAGCAGGTCGAAGACCTTGGAGCCGGTGAGATTTTGCTAACCAGCTTTGATCGGGACGGAACTCAACTCGGATATGACCTCGAATTGCTGACAGCAGTCAGCCAGGCAATCCAAATTCCGGTCATTGCCAGCGGCGGTGCGAAAGTGACGAAGGATCTTTTTGAAGCGTTAAGCGCCGGAGCCGATGCCGTCTTGGCCGCGTCCATGTTCCATTACCAAACCCATACCGTCGGCCAAGTGAAGCGAGAATTGCGAGACTTAGGAATTAAAGTGCGACTATGATCATCCCATCGATTGACTTACAAAGCGGCAAAGCCGTGCAACTGATTGGTGGCAAGGAGTTTGCCATCGACGGTGGCGACCCGCAAAACTGGG
>JAYVHY010000164.1:0-4426 GCA_043770615.1 Armatimonadota bacterium
GGCAACGGTAAAGCGATAGGTTGTCGAACTCTTTCCAGTCGAAATCGTGTACCGATACTCAAACAGGTACCAATAATTTCCAGCCTGATCGGATCCGATGAGTGCAGGAGAAATTGTTCGACTAGAGCCTTGATTAAAAAGTGGAAACACCGGAACGAAAACAGCTGAATTGGTGGGAGACTCGTTTGGATCGGAAGTACCAGCAAATGAAAAGAAGCCGTTCGGATTTTCATACGGCATCCCATACTCCAGAAAATTAAGATTGAGATTGTCGGCCAGGATGCTGAGCTCGGCTGCCCGACGCTTTCTTTCCTTTTCTGAAAGGAACCAAATAACAATGACCGCTGGGACAATCAAGATCGCTACAAGGATGATGATTACGGTGTCTTGATCCACGTTACATTATCTCCACTTTAGGAACGGAATCCTGTCTACTTTGGTTTCGGCTTCTTTGGTTTTGGCGCTGGTGACCTTTGTACGGTTTCAAGCGCATCGTCAACGTGCTCCAACAGGATTTCATTTGTTGGGAAGCGCCAATATTTCATGGACATTGGTCCATTTTTTGACATGTATGAGAATTGGATTCCACCCGATTCTTCATAAATCGGAGCAGAAATGGCGTCGCCCTTAAGAAAAATATGACCGTCGTCGAACAAGGCAAAAACTCGACCATTTGAATACAATCCGTATCCGCCGAACATCGCTCGTTGGCTGTAATTAGGAACTTCCTTAAGCAATTTGTTCGCTTCCTCAATTGTCATGCCTACATTCTATTCAAAATAGAGATTCATGCAAGTCGTTTTAGCTAGCGCATCGCCGAGAAGGCACGAACTTTTGCGACAAATCGTGTCTGAGTTTGTAATTGAGTCAACCAATATCGATGAAGACGCATTAACCTTGCTTGACCCGATAATGACCGCTGAAACTTTGGCGTTGGAGAAAGCAAAAGCGGTCCGCGGGACTTACGATAACCCCATAATCATTGGCTGTGACACTGTGGTTGCGATGGACGGAGCGCAATTTACTAAGCCAGTAGATTTTGAGGATGCCGTGAGGATACTGACTGCCCTTCGAGGCAGAACACACCAAGTCATAACGGGGGTCGCGGTTTTATGCTCAACGGCGAGCGTCGTAGGGCATTGCGTGACGAATGTGAAGTTCAACGATGTCTCCGATCAAGAGATTTTGGCCTACGTTGAGACTGGCGAGCCGATGGATAAAGCCGGAGCTTACGGGGCGCAGGGGATGGGGCATTTCTTGGTGAAAGAACTTGATGGTCCGTTTGATAACGTCGTAGGCCTACCGCTGTTATTGACGCGGGATCTTCTGGTTCAAATTGGGTTAGATTTAAGCTCCAATTGACCTGCATCAAACGTCAATTAGAGCCTATGACGGCACTAATGCTGATGTTTTTTGTTGGATTCCAGGGTGCAAAAGCCCAACCAACCCAAGTTCTTCCTCAGGGGTTGATTGAATGGCAGGATCCTCAGATAGTTGGCTTGAACAAATTGCCTGCTCGAGCGGAAGCGATACCATATGGCGATGTAGTGGGAGCATTGGAAGCCGATCGAGATAAGTCGCCGTTCTATAAGTCACTTAATGGTGACTGGAAGTTCTGGTGGTGTGGTCGACCGGCGGATCGTCCGCAAGACTTCTACAAAACCGATTTTGACGACACGAAGTGGAAGACAATTCCGGTGCCATCGGCGCAAGAGATGTACGGCTATGGCAATGCGCACTACACCAATGTGCGCTTCCCTTTCCCTACCAATCCTCCGTTTGTTGATGACAATTACAATCCGATTGGGTCATACCGAACCACGTTTTCAATGCCAAAAGACTGGGAATCGCGACGGACAATTATTCGATTCGACGGCGTCTATTCCGGCTTTTATGTATGGGTTAATGGGCAGAAAGTTGGATATAGCGAAGATAGCAAAGGACCAGCGGAGTTTGACATCAGCAAGTTTGCTAAGCCTGGCGTGAATCAACTTGCGGTTGAGGTTTACCGATGGACCGACGGTTCTTACCTTGAGGATCAAGACATGATTCGGTGGAGCGGCATCTTTCGAGATGTTGCGTTGATGAGTACCCCGAAGAGCCATATTCGCGACTTCTCGATTAATGCAGAGCCAGAGGGACTTGATTCGACTGGGGTAACGAGCAACGGGGCGATCCTGTCGGTCAAAGCTGATTTGA
The DNA here is from genome assembly GCA_043770615.1 of Armatimonadota bacterium. Classification (GTDB taxonomy): domain Bacteria; phylum Armatimonadota; class Fimbriimonadia; order Fimbriimonadales; family Fimbriimonadaceae; genus Fimbriimonas. The sequence continues at coordinate 2,200 of JAYVHY010000164.1, forward strand.
TCGGGCAAAACTCCTCAGATTCTGATCTCAGCGTCAAGATTTTTGACGATACCGGTCTTGAAGTTACCAAGGCTAATGTGGCAGTGAAAGGAAACACCGCCAGCCCAGAATCACTATCCGCACCTCAAATACGGCTCAAATTCGAAAAAGCAAAGCTTTGGTCAGCTGAACACCCATATCTTTACACGGCGGTTCTTTCTTACAAAGATGTGACGAACAATTCGGTGCATACCGTCTCCACAAAAGTTGGCGTGCGCAAAGTCGAATGGCAAGACGGAGTCTTTAAGATCAACGACAAAGCGGTTAAGTTACTCGGAGCAAATCGACACGAAGTGGACCCTGATCGAGGCTGCGCAATTACCCGTGAGCGAATGGTTCAGGACATCACGCTTTTCAAGCAGTTCAACCTCAATACGGTTCGTTGTAGTCACTACATGAACGATCCTTACTGGTATGAACTTTGTGACAAGTACGGCCTTTATGTGGTTGACGAAGCGAATATCGAAAGCCATGGCATGGGTTACAACCTTGACCGAACCTTGGGTAATCAGCCTATCTGGCAAAAAGCCCACCTTGATCGAACCGAAAGAATGGTTGCCGCCCACAAAAACCACCCAAGCGTAATCATGTGGTCACTCGGTAACGAAGCCGGTGGTGGAGTCAACTTTGAGGCAACCGCAAAGTTGGTTCACAACATGGACAGCTCTCGTCCTGTTCACTATGAACGATACAACGAAGTTACTGACGTGGATTCGGTGATGTATCCCGGTGTCGATTACCTCAAGAGCGCAGGACAGTCCAAAAGTAAAAAGCCATTCTTCGTTTGCGAATATGCCCATGCAATGGGCAATGCCATTGGCAACCTAAAAGAGTATGTTGAGCAGTACGATGCTTACCCACGATTGATGGGTGGCTGCATTTGGGATTGGGTTGATCAATCAATTCACAATATCGGACCAGATGGCAAAGTGTTCTATGCCTACGGTGGAGATTGGGACGATTTTCCGAACGACGGTCCCTTCTGCAGCAATGGAATTGTCTTGCCCGATCGGCAAATTACACCCAAGCTCTGGGAAGTCAAAAAGATCTACCAACGAGTAGCAATGACTTCGGATTCGACCTCAGGAAAACTAAAAGTCCAAAACAAGTACTCATTCACCAATCTCAATGAATACAACTGGACCTGGACGGTTAGTGAAGACGGAAAGCAAATTTCGGGTGGCACGATTGAGTCCCCAAATATCGAGGCAGGTGAGACCAAGGACGTCGAAATCCCCATTGGCATGATCATTAAGAAGCCAGGTCGCGAGTACTTCTTACGTGTCGCACTACACACTAGAAAAGATCACATTTGGGCTAAGTCTGGGCATGAAGTTGCCTGGGAGCAACTGCCAATCAGCAATCCGCTGATGGCAAACGTTGTCCGTTTGGATACGGTGCCTAACCTGTCCGTCGCAGATAGCGACCTACGAATAGACCTTAAAGGAAAGGGTGTTGACATCGTTTTCGACAAGGCAACTGGCCTAATGTCCAGCTACAAGATCGACGGAAAGGAAACAATAGCTCGCGGGCCATGGATGAACACTTTCCGCGCCTTCACCGATAACGACACATGGTTCCAGAAGTCCTATTGGGACTCCGGAATGGGATCAATGGCGCATCGCCAAATTGATACGACAGTTGAGAAATTGAGCGGCAGTGCGGCTCGAATCACGGTTAACATGGACTGCCGCGGATTCAAGGGTCGCGGGTTCTTCCACAAGGCAATCTATACGGTTCTGGGTGATGGCTCGGTTACAGTTGACAATGAGTTCACCCCGGTCGGCGATCTTCCTCAACTGGCAAAGATTGGCCTGGAAATTCGTCTTGGACGACAGTTTGACACTTTAACTTGGCTCGGTCGTGGTCCGATGGAGAGCTACCCAGATCGAAAGCAAGCAATGGATGTTGGACTCTATTCCGGCTTGGTTCAGGATCAGTACCAACAATACGTTCGTCCCCAAGAAAACGGAAACAAAGAGGATGTTCGATGGGCAGCTTTGACGGACAGGCAAGGCAACGGTGTCGTGTTTCAGGCTTCAGGGCACCTAGCCGTGACTGCCAGTCACTTCGATGCTCGAGACGTGGACAACTCCCGTCACGAGAACGGCGAGCCAAGAAAGAACATTCCATTCTTTGATCGCAACGAGACGATTGTCTGTCTTGATGCTCAACAGATGGGTCTTGG
>JAYVHY010000165.1:0-2001 GCA_043770615.1 Armatimonadota bacterium
GCACCACCGCCCGTTCCAGTGATGATTTCTGGTCGCTGAGCGCGGAAACCGGAAAGTCCAAAGTCATAATTCTTGCCGTAATGTCGGACGCCAGCAGAAACTCCAAGGCGGCTTTCTGGTGCTGGAGCTAGAGCGGATTGCTCGGGATCATTGAAACTGAGAGCATCCCATCCTCCAAGGTGGACAAAGGTGTTTTCGGAGAGGCCGTATTTGAGGTTGACGCCTCGGCTTCGCTCACCATTAAACATTCTCGAATTGTAATTTGCTCGCTCTGGAAACTCTCGCTCGCTTGAAGATCGCTCCAATTCAAAGCCAAGAGGAATGGGCTGCTGACCTGCGGTGAGCTGAACGCCGACTTTGTCGATTGAAGGCTCAATATCGTAAATGAGAAAGGCATCCCTTAGTTGCGCGTTGGTTTGGTTGGTGCCGGTTGCAAGGTCAAAACTCCACTTGATTGAGGTTTTAGGATCAATTGTTTGGGTTGACCCGATTCGGACTCGTCGCAAGTTGAAGCCGTCTGTTGCTCCACCTTTTTGGTCGGTGTCTCGGTATTGGAATTGGATGTAAGTACCGTCTTTGTTCCTTTTGAGATCAAGAATGTCGTTAGTCATGATTGGTAAGGCTTCGTTTTGTCCTTCTATCCAACCCTTGATGCCTTCAACATCGTCGTGGACTTTCTTTAGCTGTTCGCTGATCTCTGCCATTTGCTTAACCATATCTTGCATAAGCTTGATTGCGTCATCGCTAGTTGGCAGCTTGCCGGAAGAAGCAAGTTCTCCGATGCTCTTGGTAACCACAACAGCTTTGTCTTTCAGTTCAGCCATTTCGGCGTTCTTGGCTTCAAGCTTTTTGGCAAGTTCAGCCTTTTGCGCTTTCGTCAACTTCTGGCCCTTTACTGGCGCAGTTGCTTCAGATTTTTTGTCGGTTGTTTGAGCCGGCGCTTGCTGGCCAAAACCAATGCTGGGGACTGCAGCCATAGCTACGACCGCTGCTCCCATCCACTTCTTTGTCATATTCATATGCTTAAAATTCCTAATCAGGCTCCCCCTGACGAAGAATAATATGAAGAACATTTGTTAAGGATGTATTAACGGACGGTTAACGACTTTGAACTTACAGGTTCAAAGGTTTAATTGCGCAATTGATCTTAATCAAACCTTAACCTTACGGGAACTGCTTAACCATTGGTAATCATACGGACGCCCAAGCTGGTGGGTATAGTTTCAATCTCATGGAAAGCGAACGATTGATCAGCGCTTTCAGCGCACTCTCAGAACCTACAAGACTCAGGATTGTCATGTTCCTTTCGGACCGACAAAGAGGAGCAGAATTTCGGGATGGCATCTCCGAGGAAGAAATCTGTTTTCACATTGCAGATAGCTCCAGTAAGTTTTTCTCTATCACCCACCACTTGTACGAGTTGGAAGCTGCCGGGCTCATCACAATTGGCAGAAAGGACAATCTCCTTATTTGTTCCCTTCGCCCCTACATGTTCGAGGCCCTTGCCGCCGAGCTAACCGCCATTGCATCGTAAACTTGACTCGGTGCGAAAAGTGTTGATATTACTAGCTCTATAGTAGAATGACTCAATGGGCTTTGACGCTAATATCTCTCGAAAGAACTTTTTGGCGGCTTCGCTTGCCGCTGCTTTTACCCCGTTCGCAACTCTAGCCCAAAATGCGAACCGGACAACCTATTCAGTCGAAGATGTAAAGGGTGCGGAGCGACTTTCGGGAATCTCTCTAACGGACGAGCAGCGCAAGGCGGTTCTTCAGAGCCTCAATGGTTCTCGAAGCGGACTTGACTCCATTCGGAAAGCTGGACTCAGCAATGGGATTCCACCCGCATTCAATTTTGTTCCTCACGGTAAAAAGCCAAAAGCGGGATACAAGAACGACCTTAAAATAGCCCCGCCCAAGCCTTTTGTCAAACCAACAAACCCAGAAGATATCGCCTTTTTGACCGTTGCCGAGCTTGGAGTTTTGATCAAAACCAAGCAAC
>JAYVHY010000166.1:0-4424 GCA_043770615.1 Armatimonadota bacterium
CAACATGGTGCTTTTGCCCCAGTTCATAACTTTCAACATCCAAGTCTTGCCAACCTTTGTGTATGTGTTCGTGGAAACTCCTGAAAAAGACATCTTGTGGGACTTTTTATCTGGTCCGGTCATCGTGCCTTCCATCGTGTGCTTTTCAACCGAAGTTCCCATCGATCCCTTTTCCTTGACGGATATGACGGATGTGGTCGCTTTGGTCAGCTTCATTGCCGCCATGCTGCCCTTCATTTGCGCAAACATCTGGTCAAAGGTCATGGTTTTGCCGCCTTCAATGTATTTGAAGTCCTTTGTGGTTCCAGCCTTCATGATGGCTCCGCAAGCCTTCATGTCGCCTTTAACCATTGCGGCATGAATCTTTGAGTTCATTGAGTTAATTTCCGACTTGAGGTCTGCCGAAGAGATAGCAACGAGACTTAGCGCTGCGAGGGTGACTGCGAATAGCTTCATAGTCTAGGATTTTACCATTTCCGAAAAACTTTCGTACTTCGTTCCTGAGGATTCAAAAATACGTACCGATGATACAGTCGGTAGTTTATGGGTTTAGATAGGGTGAGTTTACACGATTGCCAATTCTCTGATGATTTTGGCGATGAACTAGTTAGGATTTTGACCTTTCTCCAGGAGCAATTTGATTTTGATTTGTGGAGCTTAACGCGATTCGAGGAAGACAACTGGGTTGTCGTAAAGTCGGTGGATCGAAGCTACGGAATTTCAGAAGGTGATGCTATTGCTTGCCCAGATTCCTTTAGTAGCCGAATGGTCGAAGGGAGTGGGTCGCAGATTTCACCAGACTCGGATACTGAGCCTTGTTACCGACTTGCGCCTCTCAGAGAGCGGATTCCTATCCGGGCCTACATGGGTTGTCCCGTTACATTGGGTGATGGTCAATTATTCGGAACTCTGTGCGCAATACATCCAGAACCTAGAAGTCAATCAATCTGCGATGGATTGCGTCTCCTTCAGATGTTTGGCTCGATAGTCGGAAGAATGATTGAAAAGGAGAACCAGGCGAGAGATATTGAACGGTTTGCGTTGGAAGCAAAGCTTTCGACCGAGATTGACCCCCTTACTGGGCTTAAGAACCGAATGGCTTGGAAGCAAAGTCTACATATTGAAGAAGAACGAGCGAGTGCCTTGGCTTCACCTACTTCGATTATCATTTTAGACCTTGACGACTTGAAGGCAACAAACGACGTCAAAGGTCAGGAATTCGGCGATCTGCTTATTAAGAACTTTACTCAGATTCTGACGGCAACAGTTGGGGATCTTGGAAAAGTTTTTCGGCTCGGCGGTAATGAATTTGGAGTGCTTTTGCCCAATACCCATATGAGTACGACTCGACAGTTGCTGGTTCAGGTCAGGAATGTCCTTGGTCGGGCAAACATCAGCAGTTCGATTGGCGTCGCCTTACGAGATCCGAAAAAGAACTTGCAAGCGGCCTGGGAACAGGCTGACCGCGAAATGCAGCGAGACAAAGAGCGAGTGCGACCGAAGCGAGCCGCATAGAGTCCCAGTGTTTTGGCTGATACCGGGTAAGGAACGCGGTAACCTGCCGCTAAGCGTTTGAAGATGTTTGGCGAGTACCGATGAAGATTTTTGCAACTAAAGTTGTTTGCTCACTATTTGTTGTTTTCGGAGTTCTGACGGCAAGTGCCCAGGTTCCAAGTGAATTAGCGCAACCGCAGCCTTACAAGGCTTTTAAGGTATCGAGTGCGGACCCAACCGGGAAAAATGGTGATGCCCGAACGATCGCTCCTGGGCAAACCCTTACCGTTGCCGATATCAAGGGTCCTGGTGAATTCACTCATCTTTGGATGACGATTGCGGCACAATCGAAGGACCACCTCCGTGAATTGGTCATACGTATGACGTGGGATGATGCGGCTACGCCGGCAGTCGAATGTCCAATTGGAGACTTTTTTGCCCAGGGTCCAGGCTCGGCGGTCCCGAATCCTTACGTCGAATTTCATAGTGCACCTGTTTCAGTTGGGGGACAAATGGCGCTGAACTGTTATTGGCCGATGCCATTCAAACGACATGCAGTTATCACGGTTACCAATGAGGGAGATCAGCCGGTCGGTGCCTTTTATTACAACTTTGACTATAGGGTCTACGACGAGCCAAAGCGCGATGTTTTGTATTTTCACACCCAATACAAGAATTACTTCCCGGCACCAAAAGGTATTCCATTGACGGTCACCGAAGTGAAAGGAAGAGGTCACTTTGTCGGGACAGTTTTCTCGGTTCTTGCCAACAGCGATGGTTGGTGGGGTGAAGGCGACGACAATTTCTATGTCGATGGGGAAGTGAAACCATCATCTTCCGGAACCGGAACGGAGGATTACTTCTGTGGCGCCTGGGATTTCGGACATGTGTTCCAGACCCCTTACTTCGGTGTGACGTTCTACGACAACCCCCTAAAGGGTGGAGAAAAGAGATCCATTTACAATACCGTTTACCGGTGGCACATCCTTGATGCAGTTCCATTCACCAAGAGCCTTTTGTTCACAATGGAGCACGGTCGAGGGGGATGGGATGAAGATCGTAAACCCCTTCGAAACCACTACACGACACTTGGTTTGTACTATGTGGATCGCGCGCAGAGGGATGGCGATGCCATCAATCCGTATTCGAAGCGGATTCCTGAGTTGTTGCCGCCAGGTAAGTAAAATCGGCAAGGTTAATTCCTATTTCCTCTTTGGATGTGGACCGTCAATCACATAAACATTGCCTGACTCGGAGAGTAGTAGTGCCGCTACCAATTTGTCGGCGCATTGTGAAAGATTTTCAAAGTTATTGGGGTGAATGTCAAGGACGAAAAGCGAAAATGGACGGCCAACCATGTTTTGTTGATAGGGCATGTTCTTGTCTGCAGTAACAAAAGCTTGGAATCCATTGTCTTGCGCGAGTTGAAGCAACTTACCGTTCGTTATCGATTTCCAACCGAGTTGACTAACATGCGAATCGATATGATTGGGTAGAAGAGTTGCAAATTCAACATCAACGTTTTCGTCCAAAAGAATATTCAAGGGGTTGCTTCCAGACCGATAAGTTGTTTTGCGTTTCTTGTTTCCCACTCAAGGACCAACGCGGCTTGCTCCCTCGACACACTCGGGAATCCTTTGAGAAACCGTTCAAGAGAACATCCACTGCCCACATAGTCAAGGAAGGTTGCGACGGGTACACGGGTACATCTAAAACACAAAGTGCCACCGAGAATATCCGGGTCGCTTAGCAAAACCGGTTCGAGTTCTTTAGGACTATTCATGGTTATATTCTAACGTAGAAACTGGTGCATGTGCGAACTCATCCTCCCAGCCTTTGGTTCGTTCGCCAATCGAGGTCCTTTTCAAATCCCATAGCTTTCACTCTCGGACGCCTTTCGCGAAGGCGAACCGACTCGATTCCAAGGAAGAAGCCTTGGGATGCTGGATTCTTCCCAACACATTCTAGGCGGAGAATGTATTCCCCAGGAGCCGGCCAAAAGTCGAGCAAATGGATCTCCTTCTCCCCCGTGGTGGCAGAATAGAGGTCTACCGGACCACCGATTTTTGTGCCGTTGAGATAGGGCTGGTACTTCCCAAAATCGTATGAAATGCAGCAATTGAGAAGCAATCGAAGCGGTTCCTTCTCTTTGACCGAAATCGGAACCTCAATGAAAGCTCCTTTTTCACTGGTGGGTTGATAGAGCAATTGAGGATGGTCGAAGAAATCCAGATTTTGAGGAGAAGCGGTTCCGGCACCATGCTTAACTTTAGAATTATTTGCCGCAAATGCAATTACCCTTTCAAGGCTTGGCAAAGTGCGTTCCTTGGCCCCAGGGGCACGAGCGAGAAATGTCGACTCGCCCGTTTGGTACCAAAACGCCACGCTGGAAAAGTCGTCTTCTCGTTCGTTCCAACTGTTCGATTTGTGCTCGGGATTCTCGTCAGGCGAAATCCAGCCCATGTGTTCGATCGTGACTTTGATTCCTTTTTGAAACACGATTGGATCATTGATGTGCCAACGGTAGGCGCTAGTGTGCCCACCAACGATCCCCCATTGATCAAAATACGAAGTTCCAAAGTACGGCGTTGAATTCTTCTTCAGTCCCCAAGCCGCATTGAAATAGTCTTCTGTTCCTGTTCCCCAGATTGAGGCGTCCTTTTCACCATCAATGTAGATTTTCTCGTCTCCTTCGCCGAACCAACTCGGGCTCCTGGTTCGAACTGAGAGGACAGTGCCAACATAGTGACCCTTTCCGGTCGTTTCTAAGATCGTATAGTCCTTGCCGTGCTCGGCGGGATACTCCTGTCGGTACTGAGCGTGGAAATAGGGAATGTCCTTGGGCAAGCTCGTCTTTTGAATCCAGTCGATGTTGTAATAAAGGAGATTCACGTTCTTTGAGCTCTGGTTGATGATCTCGATTCGACATG
>JAYVHY010000167.1:0-10240 GCA_043770615.1 Armatimonadota bacterium
TGGTTGTATCAGTCGATCCTTGATCACGCGATTAGTATGCCCAATTTTGGGCATAATGAACGGGTAAGTGAAGCGAATTGGACTCATAACTAGCGGTGGAGACGCACCAGGCATGAATGCGGCGATCCGAGGAGTCGTTCGCGCGGCGATCTATCGTAACGTCGAAGTCATCGGCTTCCTGCATGGCTGGGAAGGTGTAATCCAAAACGAAACCCAAGTTATGGATTCGAAAGCGGTGGGTGGCATCATTGACCGAGGCGGCACCATTCTCCGCTCGGCACGAAGTGCAGAATTCCGGACCGTCGAGGGCCGATTGAAGGCGATGGAGAATCTAAAGTCCAACGGAATCGAGGGACTGGTGGTTATTGGCGGAGACGGATCGCTGACCGGTGCGCTAAAGCTTCAAGAAGAATTTCAATTTCCGGTTATGGGTGTTCCTGGCTCGATTGACAACGATATTTCTGGAACCGACTACTCAATTGGGTTTGATACTGCGGTTAATATCTCGGTTGAAGCGATTGACCGTCTACGAGACACCGCCTATTCCCACGAACGAGTCTTTGTTGTTGAAGTTATGGGACGCCGAAACGGCTTTATTGCGATTGAATCTGGTCTGGCAGGTGGAGCGGAAGCGATTCTGATTCCTGAAGTCCCTTATTCATTGCTGGACATTTGTAAAAACCTTCGATCAGCGGCGGACCGAGGCAAGAAGAGTTCGATCATCGTAGTTGCCGAAGGCGCAGCCCGAGCAAGCGATGTCAAGGTCTTTATCGAGAAGAACACCGGTTTTGATTGCCGTTACTTGGTCTTGGGTCACTTGCAACGCGGAGGGTCGCCGACGGTGTTTGACCGAGTTCTTGCGCTTAGGCTTGGGTCATTGGCGACAAACCGACTGCTTAGCGGCTTCCGGGGTGAAATGGCGGGCGTGGACGGTAGCAAACTGGTCTCGCATCCGTTGACCTACGTCCTTAGCACCGAACGAACCATTGATCCCGAAAAGTTATTGCTCGCCGAAGTGATGGCGCAGTAGAGCTTTCAGCTTTTTGCCAAGAAGCCGTTAGCTAAGAAGTCGGGAAGCGGAAGAAGATTAGTCGTCGTCTGACTCTTGTAGTGGTGACATTGTCCATTCGAACGCCTGCATTAGGTCGTCAAGGGCCGCGTCAAATTCAGGATTGTAATGATGCTTGTGCGGGAAATCGATCTCCCCAACAGGCTCCTTCGTGACGCCAAGCTGCGCGAGCTTTGCTTCAATACTGGGAATGTGCCCGTACAAGTAGATTCGCTCGTGGTTGTCGTAAACAAGCTGAATATACTTTGGCCAATAGATCCAAAGGTCGTGACGCCCGTCACCCTCGAAAAAATCTCCAAAACGATCGAGGAATTGAAGGGCTTGATCTTGAGTAAGTGGCGGTGATTGGTATCTCCCAAGCTCCCATGCCTCGGTCCGCGGAACTTTATAAACATAGAGAACTATGACTTCGTCGGGAAGAGCCTCTGCCATTTTGCGGATGAACTTAATGGGACCAGACGGTATTCGGATTAAGGCGCACTCGGTTCCGTCCGAACAGGTCTTGATTTCGTATCTATCACTTCCGCCGGGCACCACATCTTCGTCATTGATGAAAGCGGTGAACTTCATGAGAAACGATGTTACCATTGCGTCAAATTGAACATGGTTTCTCTGGTTCAGCTTGAAGCTTGTGACTTTTGGCTTTTGACTTTTTGCTTGTAGCTTGCAGCTAGTAGCTTCCCTGCTAAAATAAACCTATGCTCCTCACCGTTACTCTCAACCCGTGTGTTGATCACTTATTGCGCGTCAAGGCGCTGGTGGTCGGCGACACTAACCGAGTGCAGCATCAAGAGAAGGACGCTGGTGGAAAAGGGTTGAATACCTCGCGAGTTTATGCGCACATGGGAGGGGTAACCATCGCTACCGGGTTTCTAGGGGGAGCGACGAGTGCTTTTATTCGCCATGTGATGAAGGACGAGAATGTGTTGGATGGCTTTGTCTATGTTGCCGGTGAGACGCGCACCAACTTCTCCGTAGAGGACGAATCGGGGAACCCGCCGACAACATTTAACCAGAAGGGGCCATCAATTGCCCCAGGTGAATTCCTTGCTCTGAAAGAGAAAGTCGGAATGCTTGCGGTGAAGGCAGATTGGGTGAGCTTTGGCGGATCGCTTCCGCCCGGAGTTGAACCAAACGCCTTTTACGAGCTTGCTCTCATCGCTCGCGAGAAGGGCGCCAAGATTTGCATTGATGCCGATGGAGCGGTACTGACCGAAGGTCTAAAAGCTATGCCGGACATGATTAAGCCGAACGTTGCCGAAGCATCACGCTTGTTAGGACGTCCGGTGGATTCTGATGAGGAAGTCTTCGCTGCCGCAAAAGAACTGTACGAAATGATCGGGGGTGGTGATCGTAATGTTGTCATTTCTCGCGGTGGAAAGGGCGCGGTAATGGTGTGTGCCGAAGGGACGTTTGTGGGCATTAGCCCCAAGGTCGAACCACGAAGTACGATTGGCAGTGGCGACAGCATGATTGCAGGAATTCTCAGAGCATTTGCTCAAGGCAGGACCACCGAGCAGGCGTTGCGCTGGGGGCTGGCAGCCGGGGCGGCTACTGCGCTTACAGACGGAAGTGCAATTGGCGACCGAGCGACGATCGAGCGTTTGTATCCAGAAGCGAAAGCGGTCCTAGTCGAAGCCTAAATATTCTTCGGTGAGCATTCTGGGCACGACAAATAGCCCCTCAAGCGAATGCCTGAGGGGCTAATGAATGAACGATCTTACCTAGTTTTGAACTTGTAGATCGTTCTCGACGTGTACGGTTTGCCGGGCATGATGTCGGTCTTGGGGAACTCTGGTTGGTTTACGCTATCAGGCGCATGCTGAGTTTCGAGGCAGAATCCGCCTCTCTTTGGATAGACCTTTCCGCCGTGTCCTTTAAGCGTTCCATCAAGGAAGTTACCGCTATAGAACTGTACTCCCGGTTCGGTTGACCACACTTCCATGTATCGACCACTCTTTGGTTCGTGGACGTTGGCGTGTCGTCGAAGCATGCCGACGGTTCCACGGACTACCCAGTTATGGTCGTAGCCGCCACCGTATTTGAGCTGCTCGTTGTCAGCGTCAATTCTGTCTCCGATTCGGGTTAAGGTGTTAAAGTCGAACGGGGTCTTGGCCACGTCCATATATCCGCCTTGCGGGATCAAGGTTTCGTCAACCGGAGTGATTGCTTCGGCCCGGATTTCCATCTTATGGTTCAAGATGGTCTTTGCCTTCATTCCACCGAGGTTGAAGTACATGTGGTTGGTCAGGTTAGCAATCGTATGAGCGTTGGATCGGACATCGTAGTCGATTTGGATTGCATTGTCAGAGGTAAGGGTGTACTTAACCACCGAAGTTAACTCGCCTGGATAGCCTTCTTCGCCATCGGCACTGACGTACTTGAAGGTGATGGATGCGTTCTTGGCAGAGGGTTTTGATACTACCGTCCAGATGCGCTTGTCGAAGCCTTTCAAGCCGCCATGGAGGCTGTTGGGACCATTATTCACGGCTAGGGAATATTCCTTTCCATCGAGCATAAATTTGCCCTTTGCAATTCGGTTGCCAACTCGACCGACGATACAGCCGAAATAAGGACTCTTCGTGGCGTACATATCGAAGGTATCGAAGCCGAGGGTGACTTCTTCGTATTTGCCTTTTCGATCAGGCGCGGTAAGGGACACAACGGTTGCGCCGTAATCCATAATCTTGGCGGTCATTCCGTTCTTGTTTTTGAGCGTGTAGAGAGTGACTGGGCTCCCCTCGAAAGTTCCAAATTGACTTGATTGCATAGCCATTGATAAAGCGATTGTTGACAGCACCATTGCAAAGCGTAGGTTATCCCAATTGAAGGGGAAAAGCAAGCCTTAAGCGTGGGACAGGGCGCATAGGAGGGTATTGCATTTGAAACAGGGGCAGAGTTCTCTTAGCATCGGGAAACGATTTTCGCTTTTGAGCTATTCCGTATTCCTGAATATGGAGCGAAAATCGGCACACCCGAGGCATCCAATTCCGCACCATCCGTATTCGCGCGACACCCTTCATATCCCTTGGATCAGTGAACAAAGCTCCCCTTTACAATGGACTTCCATTTTTCGTTTCGTTCACACTGTAAGGGTGTCCCAATTTCCTACTTGGTCAGGCGTTTTTCCTGCGCTGACAACTCCGTTTCGACAAGACCTCTCGATCGACTATCCTGCCCTTGAAAAGCACCTGGAAGTTTTGATCGATTCTGGCGTTACAGGATTTGTCATGCATGGATCTTTGGGCGAGAACTTGGCTTTGACTTGGGAAGAGAAGCTTGAAGTTTTGCGGGTTACGCAAAAGGTTTCGGCGGGTCGAGTCCCAGTTTTGAGCGGCGTTGCGGAATGTTCGACCATGCAAGCGGTTGAGTACACCCGAAAGTGCGAAGCGATGGGAGTGGACGGAATCATGCTGATGCCAGCGATGGTCTACCGAGCTGACAACGATGAAGCGCTAGCGCACTACCGAACGGTAGCTAAGAACACGTCAATGCCGATACTGATTTACAATAATCCAATTGCATATCACGTTGACTTGACCCCACCGATGCTTGAAATGCTGTGCAATGAGAGCGACAACTTCATCGCGATCAAGGAATCAGCTGGAGATGTTCGACGCATCACCGACATTATCAACCATATGGGTAGTCGGCTGGCCATCTTCTCCGGCGTCGATGATTTGGCGTTAGAGAGTGTGTTTCTGGGCGCTACTGGTTGGGTGGCAGGAATCGGTTTGGCGTTTCCTTATGAGAATCAAAAGCTGTGGGATTTGGCAATGGCAGGTCAATGGGACGAAGCCAGAGAACTTTATCGATGGTACACCCCTCTTCTTCACCTCGACGTCGGTCTCAAGTTCGTTCAAAACATTAAGATGGCAACTCAGGCGACCGGATATTGTCCGGAGTGGGTTCGACTTCCTCGATTGACGCTTTCAGGAACTGACCGAGCCCGAGTTGAGAAAGTGATTGCCGACGGATTGGCGACTCGACCAAAGATCTAGCTAGCATGCAAATCGACGTCATTGACTCTCATACCGGCGGCGAGCCGACCCGAGTAGTGGTTGGCGGCTGGGAGATGCCCAAAGGTAACTCGGTAGCAGAGATGCGGGAGTATTTGGATGCTCACCAGGCGGATATGCGAAATGGTGTGACTCGAGAACCCCGAGGATCGGATGTCCATGTTGGTGCCCTTTTGGTGCCAGCAGTTGATCCGGAGTGCTGCACCGGTGTGATCTTTTTTACGACGGTTGGTACCCTGGGGATGTGTGGTCACGGAACCATTGGGGTCGTGGAGACCCTTCGCCACCTGGGGCGAATTGAACCTGGAATACACAAGATCGAAACTCCGGTCGGAGTGATAGAGGTTCGGCTAGAAAAGGACAATACAGTTTGGGTAACCAATGTGCCCTCCTTCAAGTTAACCGAAGTTTGTGTAGAGACCAAAGGTTATGGATCGATTTGTGGAGACATCGTTTGGGGCGGAAACTGGTTCTTCCTGGTGGGCACCAACGCGTTTATTCCTGACGTAACATACGAGAACCGCCGAGACTTGACGCAATTCACGATTGAAGTCAAAAACGCCCTTAAGGACTCTGGCGTGCGCGGTTCAGATGGACACGAAGTTGACCACGTCGAAGTCTTCGGTCCGCCAACGGTGGCGGGAGCAAATAGTAAGAGTTTTGTCCTTTGTCCGGGTCTTGACTATGACCGATCGCCATGTGGTACCGGAACGAGTGCGAAAATGGCGGCTTTGTACAGCAAAGGCGAGCTGGACGAAGGGATGCTCTGGGTTCAGGAGAGTATTACGGGTTCGACGTTTACTGGCTATGTTTCCGTTGAGGGAGACAAGATTATTCCGCACATATCGGGCAAAGCAAGCGTAACCGCGAAGTCGACTTTGTACTTTGATGAAAGCGATCCTTTTTGCTGGGGGATTTCCTGATGCTTCACCTTGCGATTCACTTGGCTTCAAAACCCTTATGCGCCTTCATCATCCCTTCCGTCTCGCCTTTCATGACTTTTCAGAATCTTAGGAATAATAGGCGAGCCACCTTCCCATTCTTTGGGAAGGATTCTTTCTGTTCCAGGATCAGAGTTCAACAATTTTCTCCGTTCCGGAGGAGAACCGTCTAGTGGCTAGAGTAACGATTGTTGGAGCCGGGATCATAGGGCTCTGCTCGGCATACTTCGCCAGGCAAAAGGGATTTGAGGTTTGGGTCATTGATCGCGATGCCGAGGGCACCGACAGTTGCTCGACCGGCAACGCGGGAATGATTGTTCCGAGCCATTTTGTGCCTTTGGCGGCACCGGGCATGGTTAAGATGGGCATGAAAATGATGTTCAAGCCCAAAGCTCCGTTTGCGTTTAAGATTCCACCTACATTAGAACAGATTCTTTGGTCTTGGATGTTCATGGGCAAGTGTGACCCCGAGCATGTGGCGAAGAGTGTGATGATCCTGCGCGACATGAACTTGGAGAGTCGAAAGTTGTATGAGATGATGGCGGAGGACTTGGGAATTGGTTACCAACTGGTTAAACGCGGTTTGCTGATGCTCTGTAAAACCATGCAGGCCCTTGATTCTGAGGCAAAGCTTGCTAAACGAGCTAACGAAATTGGGGTCAAAGCGACGGTGCATAATCCGTCGGAGCTTGAGACAATTGATCCGACCGTGACGATGGATGTTATTGGTGGGGTTCATTTTCATGATGATTGCCACTTGACTCCGCAGGACTTTCTGGCTGCACTTCGAAAGAAACTTCGCGAGATGGGCGTTCACTTTGATCTCGGAACTTCGGGAGTCTCCGGGCTTAAGTCGGTACAAGACAAAGTCGAGGTGACAACAGGGCGAGGCGAGAAGTTTGACTCTGATTTTGTGGTGGTTGCTACGGGTGTTTGGTCTCGGGCGATTGCGAAGCAGCTTGGGATTGGGATGCCGATGATGGCAGGAAAAGGCTATTCGATGACGCTGGAGAATCCGGTCGAGACACCGACGGTTTGCTCGCTTTTGATGGAAGCGCGGGTGGCGGTCACGCCAATGCAAAATGGAGTGCGATTTGGCGGCACCATGGAGCTTGGTGAACCCGATGACCATATTAATCCAGATAAAGTGAAGGGAATCGTCGAGTCAATACCGAGCTATTTCCCGAAGTTTCAGGAACAGGATTTTGCCGATCAAAAGGTCTGGTATGGTTTTCGACCATGCTCACCGGATGGCTTGCCTTACATTGGTAAAGTTCGCAATAATCCTCGAGTAGTAATGGCCAGTGGTCACTCGATGATGGGGCTGAGTTTGGGACCGATAACCGGTATGCTGGTATCAGAGATTTTGGCTGACGTGGCACCTTCGCTTCCGCTTAACCAACTCAATCCGAACCGATATGCCTGAAATTGAATCCGTTTTAGTTGCTTGCCAACGAGCAAGCGATGCAGCTCCGATTATGCGAGCACTTGAGCCGACGAAGCTTGCCGATTTATTGGACCTCATTGCATCCAAATTGGCGGCAAGGGAGGCTGATATTGTTCCTTTGGCTAGCTCGGAATCTCATTTGCCAGTTGCCCGAATAACCGGCGAACTCGGGCGAACAACGGGTCAGCTACGAATGTTTGCGACTGATGTTCGCGAAGGCAAGTGGGTTGATCGACGAGTTGTCGAGGCGATGCCAGATCGAGCACCACTGCCTCGACCAAGGCTCGACCGATCCATGATTCCAATTGGGCCGGTCGCCGTTTTCGGTGCTTCTAACTTTCCTTTGGCGTTTTCGGTTGCCGGTGGCGACACCGCATCGGCATTGGCGGCGGGTTGTCCGGTTGTAGCGAAGGTTCACCCTGCACATCCGGGTACCTCCGAGTTAGTGGGTTCGATCGTCTCGGAAGCGGTTTTAGAAATGGGTCTGCCTGCCGGTGTTTTTCAGATTGTTTCGGGAGCGAATGAGGTCGGGGCGGCACTGGTATCGGATTCTCATATTAAGGGGGTCGGATTTACGGGTTCCAAATCGGTTGGTCGATTGCTGATGGACTTGGCGGCAAAGCGACCCGATCCGATTCCGGTCTTTGCAGAGATGGGAAGCATCAACCCAGTCTTTATGTTGCCCGGAGCACTTTCGGAAAGAGGCGAAGCCTTGGCGGCAGGATATGTTCAGTCAGTTACGATGGGAGTTGGTCAGTTTTGCACTAATCCGGGCGTTGTGTTTGGCATTGAGGGTCCCGAGTGGGAGGCCTTTTGCACTGCGGTTTCGACGGGAATAACCCAAGTAGCGACCGGCACGATGTTGACGCCCGGGATCGGAGCATCTTATAGCGCGACCGCCGGGATTGTGGCTGACTCGGATGGAGTAGAGGCGTTGGTGAAGCCGAGCGAGCCAGGTCAACCCGGGGTCGTTCGAACTACGCTCGAGAATTTCTTGGAGAACCGTGAGTTGCGAGAAGAGGTATTTGGTCCGTTTGGAATATTGGTTACGGCTTCGTCGGTTGAAGAATTGACGTGGCTCTTTCCGGTCTTAGAAGGGCAGCTTACGGGAACGATTCAATATGGGGCGGTGGATGAAGCCTTGGTGAAGGAATTGACTCCCTTGCTGGAAGGCAAAGTTGGACGGCTGGTGTTTAATGGTTTTCCGACTGGGGTTGAAGTTTGCGAAGGGATGCAGCACGGTGGTCCTTATCCGGCATCGAGCGATGTGCGGTTTACCAGCGTGGGGAATCACTCGATTCTGCGATGGTTGCGTCCGGTGACGTATCAGAACGCTCCGTCGTTTTTGTAGAAGGGGCGCTCTTGCCCTTGGAAAGGGCAGTTTCTCCACCAGTTTGGATGGGTATTTGAACTCAAAGGATACCCAAAACTAAGAGGCTGTCCACCCCCTCCGTCTCGCTCGGCGCCAGAGCAATTAGCCTATAGAGCGAGCCTCGCGATCCACCTCCCCCAAGGTGAGGAGCGTGGCCAATTGGCACTTAATCTTTCGCGATAGTTATCTGTTGGCAGACTGGAATTCTAACACCGGTTTCTCATTAATCTACGTGATAATAGGAGCATGCGGCGATGGGGATTGGTAGCAGTTGTACTTGCGTGCTCGTGCCAACCATCGGGTGGCGGAAGTGGCGAACTCGAAGGTTGAATCTAATGCAGATCAATCGTCATCCTTTGTACCGAAGACGCAAGATCCTCGAGTCAATACCGCGCTTTCTCCAAGCGAAGAAGCAGATGTAATTCAGGGCGCGATGGGCGAATTCTTCACGAACCGTTGGGCGGAGTGGAATGTGGGTGAATTTATCGCGCTTGAACCGGCCTGGACGAATGGTCAATCTGATTTGCAGAACTTCGACAAAGCGCTAGACTATTGGATTGTTAAGTTCGGCAACGAAGGGAACTCCGATGAAGGGATTCTGAAGAGGATCAGGGAGACTCTAGTTATCGCCGGCTCACCGCTGGCAACGAAAATCAAAGTCGAAAAACCGTTGGACACGATGGATTTAGGTCAGCAGGTTGTTATTGCTCCATCTACTTATTTTGACAACTCGGCAGCTTGGGTTCCGGGCTCAGTAGGCATCAAGAGTCGGCTCAATCGGGAGGGTGGAATTCGCGCGAAGGGTTCGCTGGCGTATCCATTGTTTTCGGGGGATGGTCGATACGCATTTGTTGAGATGCGCCACGTTAAGGCGGGGACTGAACTAGGTCAATTACACTTCTTTTTGGAGAAAATGGAAGGGAAGTGGAAAACGTTGGCGGTCGGTCGGATGACTGAGTAACGCCTAGTTCGATCTTTGCCCCAATTTTGCAATTGCCCAGCCGAGGATTTCGATGGCGAAGACTTCAGTAACTAGCATGAGCGCAAATACGCCAAGGCATGCCAATGTCGATTCTCGCAGCCCGTAGGTGATGCGGGCGAATTGGTCGATGAACACGAAGAAACAAGCGATGAACCCGATGGTAAATAGTCCGGACATGCTCTCATCGTCGCGAACTGAGTGACCGATGGCGATGAATGGGCATTGGGTGATGAGGATTGCCGCGTCCCAAAATCGTGGGCTCCAACCCTTTGCGATGAAAGGCAGAAGGAACACCAGAAAGGGAATGATCATCAGCAGGAATCGGAACTGCTTGTAGATTTCTCCGATTCGCTTCATGAGTTAATGATAGCTCAGTGGAAAGCGAGGAAGTGGGACAGTCTTTACGATGA
>JAYVHY010000168.1:0-10227 GCA_043770615.1 Armatimonadota bacterium
CCATCCTTACGGATGACTTCAGGATCGTATGATCTCAATGGGAGGAATTCGCCATTGTTATCTTGTAATCCCCGTTGCTTCCCATTAACTCCTTGTAAGTGCTGATTGAGACTTGCCTCGAGTCCGATTCGAATCGCATTTTTCTCGTCACCAGGCTTCACCCGCTGGACACCAATCAATGAACTAGCGAACGACCCGAGTGGGTAGGTGCGATCATTGGCAGACTCAATCGAGACTCCGTCTGCAGCCCATTCTTTCTTCACTCTTTGAACCCGCTTCTTCTGGTCGGCGGTCAGCTCGGTTGGCCATGATCTCGTCCCTTTTTCTCGATCAGAGAACTCAAAAGCCGGGATTCCGGTAGCTTCGGCCAAGGCGACTCCGAAGCCAGGAACGCGTGGAATCTTTGCGAAGTTGATCGTCAAAATCCATGAATTTGCGTCGATTGCGAGTGGCGTTAAGTCGCGACAGTAGATTGAGCCTCGCTTTGCCGTATCTTTCTTCTCGACGAAGTACTTGTTGACTTTATCAGCAAGCTCGGTGGTCTTTTCGGCCTCAAATCCCTGAAGCTTGATCTGCGAGAGACCAGCAAAGCCGAAAAGTCCGGTCATGCAAAGCACCGCCGGATTGATCGAATAAAGTTTCTTATCGGTGCGCGACATATGTATCCTGCGGTCTGATCACGGGAGCATATTTTCGAACAAATCCTCTGGCAATTGCCCACTCTTCAATGGACTCTTGGGATTTATCGGAGGATGCACTCATTTTGAGCACTCGATCTTCCTCCCTTGCAGCCAACAGAGGTTTCGACATGGTCTTGATCTGTGCCCGTTGCCCCTCGGCTAATATGTGGCCACCAAGAGAAAGTGCGAAGCTTCCGATGATGAAGACTGCGAAGAACACGACGGTTCCTTGCAATACCATTGGAAGAATTTGCGATCGAGTTCGCGACGGAACTCTCACTCTTGTGTGAGTTCTTCCTTGACGACTAATTACTGTTGCATTCATGATGACTTTCCTTGTCTTATGTTTTGATAATTGCTCGAAGTTTGGCTGAGCGGCTTCTTGCGTTTCGCCTCACTTCGGATTCGGTTGGACCCACTGGTTTCTTTTCAGATTGGTGAAATCCTTCCTTTACTAACTTCGAAAATACGTTTTTGACGATGCGGTCTTCACCGCTGTGATAACTAAGTACAACCAGACACCCACCGGGCTTCAGCGCCAGAGCCGCATTTTCCAATGCATCTCCTAAACCATCCAGCTCGGCATTAGCCATGATTCTTACGGCTTGAAAAGTCCTTGTTGCCGGATGAATTCGTTTGTCACGAGCTCCGGCTGGAATGGCGGCTAGCACACAGTCGACTAGATCGCTGGTCATGCGCAGTGGTTGGTCTTTACGACGCTCTACGATCTTCTTGGCAATCGCTTTGGCCCATCGCTCGTCGCCATACTCTAACAATCCATCCTCAATTGCCTGAGGTGAAAGACGATTTAGGAGTGCGGCGGCGGGTTCTCCTCGGCTTCGATCCATTCTCATATCCAGAGGACCATTCTCGCGGAAAGTAATTCCACGACTAGGATCTTCGATTTGAGCTGAATTCAAGCCAAGATCAAGCAAAATCCCGTTCGGCTTGATCGAGTACTCCTGGAGCGCCATCGTCATCTCTCGAAAATCTGAATGAATGAAGTGAACGGTGACTCCGCTCGGGCTTCCAATTCGCTCTCGAGCTACGGCAAGCATTGATTCATCCCAATCGAGACCCAGCAATGTACCTCCGGGACGAATCGCATCGACAAAGTGAAGCGAGTGACCTCCGAGTCCCAAGGTTCCGTCGACTACGCAATCTCCGGGCTTCAGAGCGAGGGCACGCAAGACTTCTTGGACCATTACTGGTTCATGCGGAAAAGTCCTTGGTTCCATCATCATTACACTCATTAGCCTGGAGCCAGAAGTCTTTCTAGCCTCCTCAATTCTTCTTCTTCTTCAAATGCCCTTTTGCGCATTACTTCTAAATCGTCTTTTTGTGATGCCATGAATCGCACTGGGCTTTCTTGATATCGACTGTATGCGTCACCGGAGAGAACTCTGAATTCCCTTCCGCTCGCGATAATGACGCACTCTTCCTTTGGTTCTAATCCGGCGAACTTTCTCAGGTCGGCAGGAATGCTGATTCGGCTAGCAGAGTCGATTTCAACTTCGCGAGCGTTTGAGTAAATTGCAATAAAGTATTCGACTGCACTGGCGTTGTCGGCGGAGAATCTTCGCTTGGCGTCGCTTTGAGTTTTCTTAAACACAGAGGTGGGGTACATCCGCATGACTTTGCTGACATCGCAAACGAGAGTCACGTCACTTCCTAACGCATCTCGGATTTCTTTTTGAAGGGCTATTCGTCCTTTGTCGTCGACTCGGACCGGTTCATGGCGATTGACGAGCAGTTCGAGATCTGGATCTCTTTTAATTTTGTCTGCCATCTTCGCCCAACCATTTCTACTTAAATTTTGTGGGCAGGGGAGAACGCATCCATGCGACCACCTGCCCTAAGTTTTTGAGTCAGCACCCCAGCCTTCCCAATCCGCCTCCAGCTCCCGGAGTTGAATGAAAAGATTATATAGGGGATATTTCCCACGTGTAAACCCTTTTTTTCCACTTTTTTGCATTTTCTTAAGTAATTAATGAAGTTTGACTAGTTCGTCTAGTTAAAACTAGTGCATTTATGTATCTTTTTGTCTACTATTAATTCATAAATTCAAATTTCCCTTTGAGCAAATCGTCCTGTTTGAACTTAAATTTGGTAATGTGGGAAATTTGCCCATATTCGTAGAGTACAGCACAAAAAAAGCCGCCAGGCAAGATGCCTGGCAGCTTTTAGCTGAAAACTCTGGATTTGTTGGTTATAACAGGTGACGATGTTCTTTCAAAGCTTGCTTAACCAAAGCTCCTAGGGAAAACGTGCCCGTTGCCAATATTGATACTGTTGCGAGAAGTGTCCAAATCATAGCCTTTCAGCTCCATTCTCCTAATTCCTTGAACGTCGAGAGAAAACCCTAGTACCAACCCCAGAGTTCGCAACCATAATATTATTTGTGGACTCATTGCTTTTGGATGTCATGGCAGAGCGTGTCGTTATCTACGACGGCGCAACGGGAACTCAGTTTCAAGCCGCTGGTTTGACTGAGGATGACTTTGTCCTTGACCCATCAAAGCTAACCGGAAAGCTGAAAGAAACCGCCGAGCGGTTAGACGGATTATCTCTGGAAGGGTGCAATGAACTGCTGGTCGCGACAAGACCAGACGTCGTTGAGGATGTTCACGACGCCTATTATGCTGCCGGATCTGACCTTGGGGAAACCGTCACCTTTGGAACAACTTCGGTGGTTCTCGCTGAATATGACATTCCTGAACTGGTTTACGACCTTAGTGTGTTGAGTGCTCAAATTGCGCGAAAGAGTGCGGACAAATTTACAACTGCAGACAAGCCGCGGTTTGTGGTTGGCGGAGTCGGTCCCGGCACCAAGCTTATAAGCCTTGGCCAGGTTACTTGGCAAGAGATGGAAAGCACCTACTGCGATGCCTATACAGGCTTAATCGTTGGCGGATCGGACGCCTTGCTGGTGGAGACCACTCAGGATTTGCTCATGGTTAAGTCATCTATAGTGGCGGCAAACCGAGCTATGGCGGAAACCGGCAAACAACTTCCCTTGTTTGTTCAAGTGACGATGGAGCAGACTGGCACGATGCTGTTAGGCTCCGAAATTGGTGCGGCTCTCAATATGATTGAGTCCTTCCCCAGCGTGACCGCTTTCGGGCTTAACTGCGCGACTGGTCCAGTTGAGATGGCTCAGCACGTTCGGTTTTTGGGCCAGAACTCGACAAGACCCATTGCAGTTCAACCGAATGCGGGGCTGCCGATGATGGAAAAAGGCAAAGCAGTTTACAAACTGACTCCCGAAGAATTGGTTCATCACCATACATTGTTTGTTGAGCAATACGGAGTTGCGATGGCGGGTGGCTGCTGTGGAACGACTCCGGCTCACATTAAGGCCCTTAACGATGCGCTGGGTGGGCATAAACATACTGCGCCGGCTCAATGGATTCAAAAGCGGAACCTCTATGCCGGATTCAATTTTGAAAATGATTCACCGGAAAAAATGGCCGGCAAGAGCTTGGTCGGTTGTTCAAGCCTCTATCAGTTCCAGCCCTATCATCAAGATAGCTCGATCCTCATCGTTGGCGAAAAGACAAACGCGAACGGTAGTCGAGCATTTCGAGACATGTTGGCGACGGAGAATTGGGAAGGTTTAACTGAACTTGCCCGTGAGTTAGAAGGTGAAGGCTCCCACGTTCTTGATGTTTGTGCCGCCTACGTTGGTCGCAACGAAGAGCGGGACATGAAGCATCTGCTCAGCCACTACAATCGACATATTACGGTTCCGATCATGATCGACTCGACAGAAGCCAATGTTATCGAAGCGTCCTTGCAGACACTTGGGGGTAAGCCAATTGTGAACTCGATTAACTTTGAAGACGGAGAAGAGCGAACCGACAAAGTCTTGGCGTTGTGCCGTAAATATGGGGCGGCGATTGTTGCCTTGACGATTGACGAAGATGGTATGGCCAAGAGTGCAGAAAAGAAGCTTGCGATTGCCTCTCGAATCATGGAACGGACGAGGGCAGCTGGGATTGCTGATCAGGATGTCTTTATTGACTGTTTGACCTTTACGCTGGGTAGCGGTGACGAAGAGTTCCGCGATAGCGCAATTGCGACGATCGATGCAATCAAGATGTTGCAAGAGAAGTTTCCGCTGGTGAACTCGATACTTGGCGTGAGTAACGTAAGCTTTGGACTTAAGCCCGCGTTGCGACAGGTTCTGAATAGCACGTTCTTGCATTACGCTCAGGAAGCCGGTTTGACCTCCGCGATTGTTCATTTCAGTAAGATTCTGCCCGACAACAAGATTCCCGAGGACGTCTGGAAAATCTCCTCGGATTTGGTTTACAATCGGCGAGAATTTGCGAATGCGTAGGCCGTCAGCCGTCAGCCGTCAGCCGAAAGCTTCTTCGCTATCAGCTGAAAGCTACCGTTTCGGTGTATCCTAGACTATCATGTTTGCCAGTCTAACTTTGGCTATTGTTGTGTCTCAATCTGCGCTCAAAATCGAGGATGTTAAGCTCGGAACGGGGGAAGGAGTCAAGCTCTATGATGTAGTCGAGGCCGAATATACGGGCAAGCTCACCAACGGAATCGTCTTTGACTCGAATGTGAAGTCGGAAAAGAAGCTTCGGTTCCAGGTTGGAGTTGGCCGAGTGATCAAAGGCTGGGATCAAGGTTTTATGGGAATGAAACTGAATGGTGAGCGAAATCTAACGGTTCCACCAGACTTAGGATACGGCGAGCGTGGTTCGGGAAGTACCATTCCTTCGAATTCCACCCTCAATTTTTCGATCAAACTTGTCCGCATATTGCCATCTGCAAAGATCACGATGGTCACCGAAGGAAAGGGAGAGCCAATCAAGCTTGGGCAATTTTTGGAATGTAAGCTGAGCGTCAAAGCAGCTAATGGTCGAGAGATGGCCGACCCTGCGAAAGAATCTCGGTTGCGATTGAGCCCACAAATGCTCCCTTGGATCAATCAAGCGATTGGCGGAATCAAAGCGGGCGAGAAGCGGAAGGTGATCATCAATTCAGAGATTGCGTTCGGAGAGAAAGGCTTGCCGGCGACCGACCAACCCGGAAAGAAGGCTGGATCGGATGTACCACCCAATTCAGATTTGAATATGGAAGTCGAAGCATTGAAGATTACCGATTGATAATTTGATTCACCATGTGGCAACGGTTTAGCGAGAGGGCCCGGAAGGTAGTGTTTAGTGCACAAGAAGAAGCGCAGAAATACGGCGAAGGATATGTCTCGACCGAGCACCTATTACTCGGTCTGGTAAGAGAGTCTGATAATGTTGCGGCGAAAGTGCTGGAAAGTCTCGGGATCAGCCTCAATCGGGTTCGGGCTGAAGTGGAGAAGCAATTACCCCGAGGAGAAGCGAGACCTAACCAAGACATGACCTTAACACCCAGTGCAAAGCGAGTCATCGACCTCTCGTATGAAGAGGCCCGACAGCTAAGCAATAACTACATTGGAACGGAGCATCTTTTACTTGGCCTGTTAAGCGAAGGCGACGGAGTAGCAGGAAAAGTCCTTACCAAACTCGGCGTCGGTCTTGAATCTGCCCGAAGCGCGGTAATCGCCATTCAAGATTCTTCGCGCGAAAATGTTCCTGAGGCCAAATACAAGCCGCCTGAGACAAGGGACTGGACTTACCAGCAAACTCTTACCCGGGTTAGAGAATGGGCTCGATGGGGAAATGATGTAAGCACCGAGCACCTCCCGCTGGCCGAGGAAATTACTGCCATTCAGCAGAATATAAGCTCTTTGGTCACCGAGCAAAACCGGAATCTCTTGTTGGCTCTTTGTCTTGAACTTCAAACTGGTGGTTCGCTTGAAGAAAGTGAGAACTGGAAGAATCTTCGGCTGACGAAAGAGCAAGCCGAAGCTATGGCTCAGATTGGAGCTGAGCTGCGGAAGCTTTTGGAAAAGTAACTCGCCTACTTGTAAGCGTTCGCGCAAAGAACCTGAACGCCGTGAGAGAAGCCATAATTGACATCTACTTTCGAAAATCCAACATGCTGCAAAAGGTAGCAGAGCCTGTGAGCGGTGTAGCCCCACTTGTGATATAAACCGTCATTGTGTTGGTCACCCCAAAGTGCCATTGAGTAGAGCCCCCACCGGTGATTGGTGTGGTACTCGTTGGTCACGTCGGTATACATGTTTGGCTCTGGTGCGCCAAGGAACTGGGCGGCACACCACGCAATATCGGGAACTTCGATGTACGCGAGTCCACCGGGCTTCAAGACCCGTTGAATTTCTTGGCAAAGAGTTTGGCCGTCTTTGAATCCAAAATGCTCAAGAACGTGACTCAACAAAATTTCATCCGCCGTGTCGTTGTTAAACGGCAGAACGGGAAAATCGGCTTGGACCACGGATTGGTCTGCGGGAAATTTGTCTACGTTCGTCCAACCAGGGCGAACATCGCTACCACAGCCAAGATTAAGCTTTACAACGTCGAGTGATTGCTGTACCACACTCTAATCTTAGGTATTTTCACCAGGATCAGTAGGCTCTACTTCAACGTTATCGACTTTGCCATTGCTTCGAAGATTGTCTTTTGGACCTTGTCACGATCGGGCATTGTCGTCATCGTGCAAATTTAGGTCATGTTCTTTTTGGTGATCAAGTAGCCGTAGACCTTGAGGTTCATCGTTTGCTCCTCGCCAAGCGAAATTGCTAACTCACCCCAATAAGTGACGGATTTACCTGCTGGGAGGTCGATTAGCTTCCAACTGGAGTTTTTCATTCCGGTTTGCTTAAGAATTCCGACTGCGACGTCTGGATACATTGCCGTCGTAAGTCCTGAATCCTTTAGAACCTTTAGATTCATGTTATTGAGCCCTTTTATCGGATCACCGCTTAGGTCCAGGACATAGAGTTCAAACTGATTGTCCTGATTCTCGAATAGCTTCGCCATGTTCGGATTGTTTTTCTTAATCGTCTCCATCGCTGCTTTACTAGAGGCATTATTTGGATCGGTACTTTCCCAGGACTTCGGTGCCTTGATTGTAAACTTGCCGTCCTTTGTCACGAAGGACTTCCAATCTTTGGTACTTACTGCGTTTTGTGGTCCCGCAATTGCAATGGTGGCAAGAGTAAGAAGGATAAAGGATTTGGATTTGAGATTCATGGGAAGACTTCCGTTTCTGATACCATTTCAGACGGATGGCTTCCCAATTCGATTCAGGGTTCCACCTTACCGATCCTTTAGCATGTCGGTCGCAAGTTCTGAAACCGCAAGATGCTTTGGGTAATCGCTTTTAATTTGAGAGGCAAAGTACAGCCATTTGCGGTGCTTTTGGTCGAACGTCTCCATTCCGAGGAATGAGGATCGGTAATTACGATTCCATAAGATCCATGGGTCGTCGTCGGTCCCTTTCAGCCTCTCTTGCTCGGTCGCTAGTTGGTCAACCATGCTCGCGGTTTGGTCCGGCGAAATCTTATCGGTATGGATGTTCAATGCCAAGACCATGAGGGCGAAGATCGCGAACATCGGAAAAGTATCATAGTCATGAAAGGTCGGGTAACGCCAAGTCAGCAACTCTCCCAATTCCTGACAATGCTCGGCACCAAGATACAAGCATGATTCGATCGCTTGAGCTAACGTTTCGTTCTCACCATCGATGTAGTCGTCGTTCGCCGGGTCCGCGCCCGCCACCAGCAAAGTTACGCAACAGAACGCCCTGAGCATATGCCCTCTTTGACCGTGACTATAGTAGGGCCGCAACTCATCTGGCTCGGACCACCGAGTAAGCGACAAGACTTCTTTCGGCACCCATTGCAGGCGGCTCTCAATGTCATAAGTCTGCCTGATTTTCTTGAGTGCTTCAAGATTCTCTTCATAGTTGTTTTCGTAGTCACACTTTGCGATTTCTACCAACATATCGTTGGTCATTTGATCGCATAACCTGCGAAAGATACTGTCTCGCGACGGCGGAAACAGCTCAACGATAAATGAAGGGAGGGGACGGATCACATTGGTCTCCTTACACTTTACGACTAAAGCTTGACCCAGGTTCGGGTGTCGTGGCTTCGTTCCACGGCATCGAGGACTCGTTGATTCTCGTAGCCATCGACCATATCGGGGCTGATTGGCTTCCCTTCCACCATGTTAGTCACGGCATCGGCGACAAGGTTGACGAACGTGTGTTCGTACCCGATAATGTGTCCGACGGGCCAATAGTGACCAGCATAAGGATGACTGCCATCGGTGGCTTGAATGAGTCGGAAACCTTGGAGGTCGGCGGGATCATAATTGTTGTAATACTCAAGCTCATTCATCTTTTCGAGATTAAACACGATTGAGCCTTTGGAACCATTGATTTCGAAGGAGTTCTTGTTCTTTCGACCGACAGCGAAGCGGGTTGCTTCAAAGGTGCCTAACGCTCCATTCTTAAATTTAGCTAAGAACATTGCAGCGTCATCAACTGTAACTTCGCCCATCTCTTGGCTCGCTTTAGCGCCAAGGTTGGCATCAATTTCTCCAGCCAGAGGTCGTTGCTTGATGAACGTATGCAGCAATCCACACACTTCGTCGAACTCACCGACGAGGTGCCTTCCGAGGTCAATGATATGAGCGTTGATATCACCATGAGTGCCTGAACCGGCAACTTCCTTTTGGAGGCGCCATACCAGCGGAAAGTTCGGATCAGCAATCCAGTCCTGCAAGTAAACCGCCCTAAAGTGGTAAATGGTGCCGAGCTTCCCTTCCATGATCATCTTCTTGGCAAGGGCGACGGCTGGAGCCTTTCGGTAGTTGTGGAAGACCGCGTGAGCGACCTTGGCTTCCAAGACGGCGTCCATCATCGCCTTAGCCTCGGACAAAGTATTGCCAATCGGCTTTTCACACCAAACCGCTTTGCCAGCCTTGGCGGCAGCGATTGCGATTTCGGCATGTAGGTTTCCGGGAGTCGAAATGTCAATTACATCTATTTCGGGATTGGATATGACCTTTCGCCAATCGGTTTCCACGTTCTTCCATCCCAATGTTTCTGCCGCCTTCGTGACCGCAGCTTCATTTCGACCGCAGATCGTGTGCATGTTGATCTGGGCGGGCAGGTCGAAGAAGTGATTTGCCTGGCGGTAAGCGTTACTATGCGCTTTACCCATGAATTGGTAGCCGATCAGGCCGATATTGAGAACTGGTTTGGACATATTGACTGCCTCATTTTGAGCCTAACGTCTGGCAATAAGCAAGATCAAATGACGGCAAATTCAATTAGTTATCTACATGAGCAAGGACGTAGTTTTTATCCTCATAGACCTTGCCAGGAATCTGAATACCGGAGTAGCCGGTGGATTCATAATTAACAAAGAAAATCCAGCTCTTGTTGATCCCTAATTTCTTCATGAGGGTGAGCCGGGGTCTAATTTCAGACATTGTCTCCCGAACTTGAGATTCGACTGTGTCGGATTCTTTGAAGGCTCTGGTTGCATATCCGACTCCTTGCAATTCGGGCTTCAGAATAACCGGTTGCTGCGATGGATAGGAAAACAGTCCGGAGATAAATATTGGACGATCGATCGCGGTATAGAACGCCAACATGCGGTAGGCCGGGTACCAATTCG
>JAYVHY010000169.1:0-4381 GCA_043770615.1 Armatimonadota bacterium
CTTGAACTTGCGGAACGCCACCCCTCCTTCTGGAGGGGATTTGGTAGTGCCTTATTCAGCGGGTCGGTAAGGTTGCTCTACTGCTTGTTATGTTAGCTCGGCCAAACATCAATACTGGCGGGGTCGCTCAATCCGCAATTTAAGTTCAAGGGTTAGTTCGAGCGACCATGGAAAAGGACTGATTCGACTCCATACCTAGGCCTCCGGAGCTTTGGCGAAGGGACGGTGGACAAACAGGTGGTGATAGCTGTGCCAAAATGGGACACAGAAATTCTAACGACAATCACCCTTACCCAAGGGATTCGTCTGAGCGATTTAATCAAGCATCGATTGACGATTTATCACTTGCAACGGGATCAACTTGCAATAGACCAATCATTAAAATGGTGGAAATCATCTCCACTCAGCATCCGGAATTCGATTCAGGGAGGGGTTGACCTCGCCGGTATCTCTCATGAATATATTTCCCGTTCTAGACTGAGATTCTAACCAAGAGGGTTATAAACTGAGCCGTCCATACGGAAATATGCGGATTGGGTTTCGTTGTTTCTCTTCACCGAAACTACCCGCATCTTGTACAGAGGCACCGTGCCATTGCTGTTCGAAACAGTTCGGAGTTTCTTTGTCAATGGATACCAAATGAACCTATCAACTACGGTTTGATAGTCTTTGCCGGATTGATTGAAGTAGTCGCGAACGGTCGCATCGGTCAATAATTGGCTCTCTTCGATTGGGACACCGCTCATGTCCAGATCGATCGTAGTTATTCGACCCGTGGCGTAGTTAAAGCCAACATTGAGAGAATCGAATCCATCCAGAACGCCGTTGATGTACTTATCGAATCGAATTGCTTCGACAAGGCGAGTGCCGTCCTTTGAGGGTCCGCCGTGCATTACAGAAGTTTGATACTCGCGGTATGGAACCTTTATTGCCTTGATAAGTGAGCTACGAAAATTCGCTTGAGCAGAGGGAGAATCATATTTCCACTTCGAATTCGTGACTTGATTAGCAGCAAAATTAGCCATCAAGAATCGCTGACCTGGTCTACTGATTTGATAACCACAACCTTTGCCAAATTCTGGACTTAACGTATCGCAGCTCGATTGCTCCCCAATGCTTTGCTTATTGAGCAGGGCAATTACCTTTGCGTTATCTTGGCTAGCATCATCTTGTTGGATGAAGAAGCAGGACAGTAAGATAAGTGAAATCATTTCCACCACCCGTTTGGTGCTTGCGTTGTGGCATTTGCGCTATGACGGTTTACTTGCATACCGAACTCATTCTGAATAGCTCAGCGTTCCATCCATTCGAAACACATACCGTTTGCTTATATCGTTTCTCAAAATTGCAACGATTCTCTGCTTAACCAGCATGACTTTTCCATTTGAAGTAACTTTGGCACCGCGAGAAAGCATTTCACTGGTGTGGATTGAAATTGGATCCCATTGGACCTGATCACTAACGACTTCGTAGTCCTCACCATCTTGCTTTATTTTGTCAAACACCATTTTATCGGTGATAGTTTCGGTCTCATGAATTACTTCACTCCGCATTTCAAAATGGACAGATGTGATCCGCCCCGTTCCGTAATTGACTCCTACGGTTACACGGTCAAAATTGTCAAATATTCCATCTATCATGCGGTTGATTCGAATTGAACCATCATGACCATTCGTACGATCAGAGATACGCCATGTTGAAAAAGGAATTTCGAGCCTTTTGATGATAGAATTCCTAAATTCCAATTGCTCTCCCGGCAATTTGTATCTCCAATTAGGTGACGTTTCGTTAGCGGCTTTATAATTGCCTAATATATAGAAGCCAACCGGAATCTTATCGTATGCACTGTAATCCTTGGCGACCTCAGAACTCAAGCTTTGGCACTTTGAAGGCAAACCTGCCAGCCGTCCGTTTAAGCAAGTAATAATAGCCGAGTTATCACTTGCAATTGGATCAACTTGCAACAGACCGATCATTAAAATGGCAGAAATCATCGCCACCACCCGTTTGGTGATTGAGTCAAAGTGCCCGGACATGGAAAATCGACTCCATCAAGGTTGAATTTCACGAGTGTTGGTTTCATTGCTGAATTCAATAGATTCTTCGCTGTAGTCTAAATCAATAGCGATTCACTAGCGAACCATCCATGCGAAACTCGTAGTACTTTCGGTCGGCGTTTCGTTGTATTTCAAGGATTCTTAATTTGACAACGAGAAAGTTTCCGCCTTCGGTTAAAACAGCGCGTAAATTCTTAGAAATGGAAGACCACACGACCTGGTCACTTAGGATGTCGTAATCGGAGCCATCTTCTCTAATTTTGTCAAACACCATTTTGTCGGTGATAGATTCGGTTTCATGACGTATTTCACTGCGCATGTCAAATTCGACAGAAGATATTCGACCAGTACTATAGTTGACTCCGATTGTAATACAGTCAAAATTATCAAATATTCCATCTATCATGCGGTTGATTCGAATTGAACCACGATGACCATTCGTATAATCAGAAACACGCCACGTCGAGAAAGGAATTTCAAGCTTATTGACAACAGAATTCCTAAATTCCAATTGATCACTCGGCGATTTGTATCGCCAACTAAGCGACGTTTCGTTAGCGGCTCGAATATTGCTCAATATATAGAAGCCAACCGGAATCTTTTCGTAGGCACTGTAATCCTTGGCTACCTCGGAGCTCAAGCCTTGGCACTTTGAAGGCAATCCAGCCAACCGTCCGTTTAAGCAAGTAATAATAGCCGAGTTATCGCTTGCGATTGGATCCACTTGCAACAGACCGATCATTAAAATGGCCGAAATCATCGCCACCACCCGTTTGTAGCTTGCGTTGTGTCGCCAGTGTAAACGCCGTGTATTCTCATGTTTTTGTCTCCAGCAATGAAGAAATCTTGCTTTATTAGTTTTCGAATTGGTCCGGTTGGTTCGCCATTCGCCCCTACGTCATTAGCTGCCATCGTAGGTATGTTTGTCGCAGTTGGAAGAAAATTGTCGATTGCCTCTTCTAAGGTGCGGCTGTTTGTGATCATGTCCTGAAGTATCGTATCCATCATGCCAGGCACGCCATAAGCGTTTATTGCGCAACCGAAGCCAATGCATGCCTGATTGGGGTTTAATTGTCCTGGCAGAAAACTGTTTTGGTAAGGAAACAGTTCGTCGGACCATTTTGGTCCCACAAAGCTACCTTGTTTGCAGCAAACAAGAAATAGCATGTTTATTGGGGGAACCGCATTGGCGTTGAGTGGGGTGATGTTGTCAGTACCAAAACTGGCAATGACCTGAGTCTTCCAGGCATCTGAATCAAACGTGTATTGATTGTTTCCATCTGCCATCGTAGGTAACGTTGCGTGACCGTGGGTGTTGACAATAACAATATGATTGGGACTGGTGTCGTTTTTCACTCCGGTGAAGGTCCAACCATCGGCAAAGCCTGAATTTGGGGGTGAAAAGGGGCCCTTGGTCGTGACGGCAATATTATTAGCAGTTAACCTGCCTTTTTCACCAGTACCGGCACCACTTCCAGTCACGATCAAATCGCCGAGAAATGGATTCCCGGGTAGCGTCGAAACATGAGCGTCAAAAGGGGGGAAACCGAGGGTAGCAATCAAAGCCTTATTTTTTATGGGAATGGTCACACTGCCACCGGTCAATGGTGGTTGGACTACGCCAGCGGAATCTTTGTATTCGACAACCAGGTGAGTCTCGAGTTGATTGTAACCACCGCCAGCACCGAGGGGGAAGTGGGTTGAGTCGAAAATTGCTTGAGCGACGGCTGGTCTGGAAGTTCCGCTTGCGTTATTGAGTACGTAGGTGGCTTCACCACCGATATACAAAGTCAGCTTAATAATTTTTTCGCCGTTTTCGGGGCGAGCGGAATAATGAACCGGATTGTAGGTTCCATAGTAATACTTTGGAGTTGTGACTGGCGTCCAAGGTGAAATCACCATGGCACTGGCGCTCACGGTGGTGGCTACAAGTGCACCGAGTATCCCCCCCCCCCGACCTATGAATTCTCTTTTCATGTTGTCATCTCGCGACTGAATATTCAGTAACATTTCTATATTAACACACTTATTGAAGAAGTGAACAATTCATGATTAGCGTTTTTGAAATTAGACTTTAATCAAAATCAGAATGTGTGATAGGATGAGCTTGTCAAGTTTTTAGACATGAAGTACTGCCTGATGGAATTGTTCAAAATTGGACCAGACGCAACCGCTCCTTAAAGCTTGGTATCAATATTGCCCCTTGACGAAGTCGGGT
Organism: Armatimonadota bacterium; assembly: GCA_043770615.1. Taxonomy (GTDB): domain Bacteria; phylum Armatimonadota; class Fimbriimonadia; order Fimbriimonadales; family Fimbriimonadaceae; genus Fimbriimonas. The sequence continues at coordinate 4,276 of JAYVHY010000169.1, forward strand.
TCATGAATATTGCGATTCGCTGCACTTCGTTCATTGCGAATCTTGGATTCTATCACTTGTGTATGCCAAAAGTGGCTCGTCCATGAATCCATTTCTGAATGATGAA
>JAYVHY010000170.1:0-10121 GCA_043770615.1 Armatimonadota bacterium
CGGTCAACTTCAAGTTCAATGCTCGCAATCTCGTCTGTTTTGATCGGAGCCGAAAGCAGCAACGTGACATCGGAACGTGTTTCGTTGTTCCATTGAACACCCTGATTAACGTATGGAAACACTTCGGACCGTCCAGACTTCAAAGTGACCTTAATTTTCAAGTTGTCATTGCCGCCCCGCAAATCATCGCCACCAGTATTGAAAATGAAGTGAAGCAACCGAGACTTGTCCGATTCGAATCTGGTTTGGCAAGGAACTGAAAGTACGCTCCCGCGAGAGAAACGATGCTGTCCCCAAAGGGCTAGTTTTTGATTAGGTCGTCCCCATTGCGAATATTCAACATCCAGGCTCCCCATGGTCCAGTTATCCTGACTCACAATGCCCTTAAAGCTTGTATCCACGTCAATCGAGCCTATCTCGTCAGGCTTTCTGCCGGTGTTCAAATTGAGCTGAACCGTATTTGTTGAGTTGTTGTTCCACTGAACTCCCTGATTGACATTTTCGAATCTTTGGGTTGTACCATCGGCAAACCTGACTGTAATCGATGCATTGTCATTTCCGCCTCGAAGATCATCGTTGGCAGTCCGAATAGTACAAAACAGGGTGTTCGTTTTGTCGGCAGTGATGATTGGTCTTGCCGTTAATCGCAAGGTTCTTGCGCGGTCATCGAAGCGATGCTGCCCGTGAGTAAAGTGTTGGTCGAAAAACGGATCACCGGTGACCGTCTTTCCGACTTCCTGAACAACCACACTCTTCATCGTCCAGTTGTCCACACTGATTCCACCTTCCGAGTGGTGGACCACTTCGACCGACCGAATAGAATTTCTTGGGAGCCTTCTCCTCAACTGAAAATAAACCGGTTGTTGAACATTGGATAGCCATCTTTGTCCTAAGCTCGCTCGTGGGTAAGTGAGAATTGATCCGGTTGTCGTGGTTACTTTGAGGTCAATGTAACTATTTCCACCGTCTTTACCTCCTCGCAGATCATCGTCGCCGGTGTCAAAAGTGAATAGTAGCCCGCTGACTTTGTCATCCGCGGGAAAATCGTAGATTGGCATTGTGCCAGGCTCCTTGTAGGAATAGTTGGTGTCGCAGAACCAAGTCAGCCATTTGTTTTGAGATCGCCCAGCGGTCCCATCCACATAGAAAAAGCGCTTTGCCGCTGGATTAGGCTTAATCTTAGTAACTTCGCCTGGATAATTGGGATCACAAACGAAGATGGTAAAGTCCGAGACTGCCCCTCGTTTATCTCCTCGGTAAGTACCCATGTCATAACCAATCGCAAGAACCTCGTGGTGACCATTTCCGGCTCCCCTCAAAATGATCGGAATCGGCTCACCTCGATCGATGAAAGATCGTAATTCGGGAATTCGATCCGCAATTCCCCAACCGTAAAACTCCGAGTCCCGTTCACCACCCGGATTTATCTCAAGTTCAGCCATCTTCCCGACGGCTCGAAAGTTTGCGGTTTTGTGCCGATCAAGAATTTGTCGTTCTAGTGGAGTTCCCCTTGCGGGAGTCCACCATTGATTGGGAATCGTTTTGCCGGCCTTAAAGTAGTCCAGCATGTTGAACGCCATGCCCGCGCAGAACCCAGATTTCCTCGTGTCAAACGAATCAACTTCGTCATCAGCAAACGTATTGATAAACTTGAACCCGTGGATTGTTGGATTGAACCTCGTCATCACGGGAGCCGCAAATAGACTGGTCGTCAAAATTGGCAAAGATAAAAACGCAAGGAGAATCCGTTTCATTGTCAACAATATATGCCAGAAATGACATCATGTCAACAATCTAGCCTATAGATATCGGACGAGCTTTTGGTCAATTTTATGGATACTCGAAGATGGTTGGTGCGTGTCTTTAGGCGATGTTGGTCAAATTGGTGGTCACGTCGAATCAATAAAGAGCATCGACTCATTTACCGAGTAGAGGGTGGAACGATTCAGATCGCCCAGTGTCGCCTGCACTTTTGAGAAAAAATATGGCGGTCAGTAAGGGATTCGAACCCTTGAAATCTTGCAATTTACATGATTAGCAATCATGCGCATTCAACCACTCTGCCAACTGACCGGACAGGTGCTAACTCCGACTGAACGGAGAATGTTGAATAGCGAAAATGATCATTTGCAATTCAGGTTCAAAAAATGGCAGAGCGAGTGGGATTCGAACCCACGAGACGTTTCCGCCTACACGGTTTCCAACCGTGCTCCTTCGACCACTCGGACATCGCTCTACGTCGTCGGATTTAATTATGGCGCATTTCCGACAATCCAGGATGCAAGCGGCACAAAAAAACCCTTCATCGCTCCTAACTGATGAAGGGATCAAGATCAAGGCAAATTAGAAATAACCGTTCCCAATTTGTCAAAGACGAAACGGCTACAAGCTAATGAAGCGAGCAAATACCGTACTGATGAATGTTGATGGCAACCCGTCGGCTGGCAACTTATTAGTCCATGTAACCCCACCATCAGATGAGATGGAGAGACCATTGTTGGTACCAACATAAAGGACGGCGTTCGACACCGATACCGAAGTAACCGTGTTCCCGCCAAGGCCATCTGCTGTGGTCTTGTTGATGAAGGTCGCTCCACCATCTGTCGAAACAGAAAGACCGCCGTTGGTACCCACTAGCATAGCTGAACCACTTAAAGTGATACAGTTAATGTTGTTGGATCCCAAGCCATTTGCCGTTGTCTTGGTGCTGTAGTTATTCCCACCGTCACTAGACACAGACAAGCCAGTCGTTGTCCCAACGTAAACGTTGTTTCCGGTCATCCTGACCGCAAACACATTGTCACCAGCTAAGCCAACTTCTCCGTCTTGATTGGTCCAATTATTCCCACCATTGAAGGAAGTAGACATTCCGCTGTTCGTGGCAACCCGAATGGTCGAGCCGCTCACATCGATGTCCCGAATACTGACGCCGCCAAGCCCATGAGCAGTAGTCTTGTTTACCCACGAAAGACCGCCGTCAGTTGAGATGGAGAATCCTCCACTCGTACCAGCATAGAAGGTTCCATTTTGGTCAGGAAAAATACGAAAGACCGTTTCGCTCCCTAACCCGTCAGCTGTCCCTTTGTTGGTCCAGCTGTTACCACCGTCACCAGAAAAAGAGAATCCGCCGCCGTTGCTTCCAACGTAAAGCGTTCCATCCTTCTCGACAACTGCTCGTATGTCGTTGGCACCTAAGCCATTCGAAGTAGTCTTGGTTGTCCAAGTCCTACCTCCATTTTTTGAGATCGCGAGGCCCGCGAATGTTCCAGCGTAGAGATCGATGCTAGGGTCGGTTACCCCTGCACCTCCACAACTCTGGAACGTAAGACCTGAAATGACAATTAACCCCGGTAAAATCAAGCGATTATACACGCGCTAATTGTACGCTGAGGCAACTCGGAATTAAGCTCGCATGAAGCTGAAAAGGACTAATTGCCTGGAAAAATAGGGCCGAATATTCGTCGAATATCTAAGCCAAAACCGCCATCAACTCCGCTGTCTCTTGCATCGCATCCTCAAACGAAGAAAGCGCAAAGTCAACTTGCTCAGCCGTGATCATCAGTGGCGGCTCAAACCGCAAGACCCGAGGATTGTTCAGGGCATATGCCACGCAAACCCCAAGCTTCATCAGCAAGCCGACCATGACTTCGCCGACTTCGTCCATCGTAAACTCAACGCCAATCATTAGTCCTCGCCCGCGAGCTTCCTTCAATAGATCTGGGTACTTCGCTTGAATCGCAAGAAAGCCGTCCAGCATTCGTTTGCCAAGAACCTTCGAATTCTCGATCAAATCGCCTTCTTCCAAAATCTTAAGCGTCTCTAGTCCAGCACGACAAGCAAGCGGATTGCCGCCAAACGTACTCGTATGCGCCATCGGATTGTCACCGTAGACAGCCTCATAAATCGGCATGGTCACAATCGTCACGCCAAGCGGCATAATGCCGCCACCGAGCGACTTTGCCAGCGTCATAATGTCTGGAGCCACGTTTTCGTGATTGCACGCAAACATGTATCCTGCCCGCCCAAGTCCACTTTGGACTTCGTCAAAAATCAGCAGTGCCCCGTACTTATCGCACGCTTCACGAGCTGCTTTGAGGTAGCCATCCGGAGCGACAATAATGCCACCTTCACCCTGTATCGGTTCGACTATAAAGCAAGCGGTATCGCCGTCAATTGCACTCTTCAGGGCTTCGATATCCCCGTAATCGACGAACGATGCTCCGGGCATCAGTGGTTCAAATTTTTTGCGATACTTCTCTCTACCGGTAACCGAAAGGGCGCCAATTGTCTTGCCATGATAGCTTCCGTTGGTTGACACAATCTTGCTTCTCTTAGTGGTTGCCTTTGCGAACTTCAGAGCCGCTTCGACCGCCTCGGTGCCACTATTACTGAAGAAGGAAACCTGCAAATCTCCCGGAGTCAACTCAGCCAACTTCTCGGCAAGATCAGCCGCGTTCTTGGTAAAAAATGCCTTGGCACTCAAACCCAAATGGTCAAGCTGATCTTTGACTGCCGCAATGACCCGAGGATTGCGATGACCCAAGGCAAATGTTCCGTAGCCGCCTAAACAGTCGAGGAACTTCCGCCCCTCGTGATCATAGACATAACAGCCCTCGCCGTATGTCTCTACTCCGAAACCTGCGAAGCCCATGAGTCGGGCTAGATTGGGGTTGATGTATTTCGAGTATTTATCGAAAACATCTTGATACAACGCATCCGCGTCCATAACATGATTATACGAGAATTGACTGGGGCGGGTTTCTCTATCGAAGCGGATTGAGGGGCGGGGAGTTCATTCTTTTAACTCCAAACTCCTGACTCCTGACTCCAAGTTAGCCTAATCACACCCAATCGGCTGAATCACCCGCTCAACCTTCAAAAACGCCTCAACGACCTCGGGATTCCACTCAACTCCCGCACTCCCCTCAACTTCTTCAAGGGCAATTTCCCGAGTAGTCGAACTCTTCCAAGCTGCACCGTTCATCATTACGTCAAACGCCTCGCACATCCCAATGATCTGCGCGGCGATCGGAATCTCCTCGCCAACCAATCCATCTGGATACCCTGCTCCGTTCCATCGTTCGTGATGAGATCGGATCCCAGGAATCGCCGGAACCAAGAAATCGTACGATTCAACCAACTTCACGGAGTACTCGGCGTGGCGACGAAGCACATCCAACTCGACATCCGTCAATTTGCCAACTTTGCTCAGGAGTCCGCCATCGAGGCGAGTCTTGCCAACATCGTGAAGCAGAGCCGAATAGCGCAGCTGAAGCAATTCTTCTTCGCTCAATCCCAGCTCTGCCCCCGTCGCTACCGCGTAAACCGCCACCCGCTCGGCATGCATTCGTTCACCCGGAGCATTCAAGTCAAGCGCCTCAAGCAAGGCACGAAGCGTCTCATTTCGTGATTTTCGAATCTCGTTATCTATTTCCATTGCTCCCAACATTCGGTCAAATAGTTCTTTAATGCCTTACTTGAAGGATTTAATTCCATTGTCCCATCTGGTCCCGGTACGATGCCACTAACTCGGGGGACCAGCTTTGGTTTCTGGGCCGTCCTTAAGTCAAGCCAAACTTTGCCTTTGTGAATACGGCCGATGATATTCTGGTCTCGAAGTGATGCCAAAAGCTCATCTGGCCTAGAGGTCTTTAGGACAATTGCATACGATTTGACGCCCTGTCCGGGAGACGCTCCAGACCCAAGTTCTGTAATCGTTTCCATGATCTCGGCACCTTCGGGCGCAAGGAGTTCACATGTTTCCTTGACGTCTTCCGCCGAAACGTCTAAGAGGCGGAAGAGCGGAATTCGATGGTAGTCACCGATTAAATAAGTTGTCAAAGTAGATTGCAGATAGTGCAGATTGGTCTTGTCGATTCGCAAGGCCCGAGCCAGCGGGTGCTTCGCCATCTTGGCAATCAGATCCTTCCGCCCGAGAATGATTCCGCACTGCGGACCTCCAAGCAGTTTGTCTCCGCTACCGATTGTAATATCGGCCCCAGCCGCCACGCTCTGAGGTAACGTCTCGATTCTGTGAATCCCGTATTGTTTGAAGTCGACCATCGCACCATTGCCCTGGTCATTGATGAACAAGACGCCGTGTTTGTGGGCGACTTCGGCCAACTCCATGGATGTCGGTGAGCTCGTAAAGCCTTTGACCTCAAAATTCGATGGATGACACTGCAGGATTGCCGCTGTCTTAGGTGTCAAGGCATCACTATAGTCCTGAGCCCGAGTCTTGTTCGTTGTCCCAACATCGATCAGCTTGCAACCACTCGCTTTGATCACATCAGGCATGCGAAACGCTCCACCGATCTCCACACTCTGCCCTCGACTAAGAAGGACTTCTTTGCGCGAACACAGGGCTGACAGTGCGAGCAAAACCGCTCCAGCTCCATTGTTCACGACCAGTGCGTCCTCTGCTCCGGTTAATTCACAGAGCAGGGCTCGTAGGTGATCTTGGCGGTCTCCTCGCTTTCCCGTTGTCAGATCAAATTCTAGATTGGTATAGCCCGACATCGAAGGGGACATCGTGAACTGATCCATCAACGGGGCTCTTCCCAGACCCGTGTGCAAAATCACCCCGGAGAAGTTCCGAACGTTTTGATGGGACCAGACGGTTAGTCGGTGTGCATCCTTAATAACTTCTGCATGAAGATCAACTTCCGGTCGGCCAGGTTCAAAGCTCTTTCGATAGGTCTTTATTGCCAACTTTGCTGCACGAACCCGAATCGACTCCGGGAACTTCGCCAACTCCGGAATCGACGCCAGAGCCGTCACGCTGGGCAGTGAGCTGTAATCTGGCATAGGTTCATTTTAGCGGATAGGACTTCATTCCTACTTCCAAAACCTATCCAAATCCGTCATAGTATAAGAAAGTACATCATGCAAACACCTCCTCCTTTCCACGGTTTCGAAGGACAGCCCGCGCCGCAAAAGCGCAAAACCAGCGCCGTTGTGATCATTTTTGCAGTCCTTGGTGTCCTGTTACTCTGTTGCGGACTTCCGGTTGGCGTCATCGGCTTCTACGGTTACAAGGGATTTAACGGTGCGATGAAAATGGGTGGTTGCGTTGCCAACGTCAACTTTATGAAGGCCGCATTGCAAGAATATTCAAAACAACATGACGGAAAGTTGCCAAACGCTAAGACATGGCAAACCGATATCGGCAAATATTTTGAATCGGGGAAGAAGACCGAGGGTTCACCAATTACCATCTGGAAAGCAGGTGGAGAATGGTCCTGTGAAGATAACGGTGTCAAAACTGGGTTTATGTTCAACGAGGCTTTATCTGAAAGGAAGATGAGTGAAGTAACAAAAGCCAATCCCGAAGCAGTTGCAATTTTTGAAACAAAAACGGTTTCGTTTAACCAATCGGGACCACTGGTCAAACTTCCATTTTCGGAGAGTCCAAAATTCATGGGCGAATTTACCGATCAAAGGCGTGGGTGGATGTTAATTGATGCCGAAGCTTCGAAGGTTTATACCTACGACGAGAAAGGAAAGTTCACGCCATTCGATATGAACTTTAAATCTAAGAAGAGCAAAGGCGGAATCGACTTTACAATGGATTCCGGCGACTCAAAGGCAGATAATTCGAACTAAGGCAGTATAATGACGTTGAGCCTCATGTCTATGAACTTATTGCCTTTCGCTATTGGAATTCCTGGAGGAATGGAACTCTGGGTTATCGTTGGAGTTGTCGTTCTCCTGTTTGGTGGCGCAAAAATCCCCCAACTAATGCGAGGCGTTGGCCAAGGCGTTGGTGAACTCAAAAAGGGTCTTGACGAAGGCAAAAAAGCCTTCTCTGAGGGAGCCAACGACGAAAAGAAAGAAGACGTTAAGAAAGACGAGGAAAAATAGTGCCAGGCCTTCCTGGCGGCAGCGAATGGTTCCTGATTGGATTCGTTGTCCTGCTTCTTTTTGGTGGACAGAAGCTCCCTGAACTCATGCGTGGACTTGGTAAAGGAGTCGGTCAATTGCAACAAGGCCTAGAGGACGGCAAGCGCAAACTTCATGAAGCCATGCACGATGACGACGATCATCCATCATAGACTTCGCAGTAAACTTCTTTCCAGTGAATATCTGGACAAACCACGACCTAGAGCCCGAAAAACTCCAATGGCTCCGCGAGCAAATTGCCCCGCACACCCTCGTGGTAGCGAAGTCCACCGGATCGAACCTTGCCAATGTTTCCACCCAAGATGAAGATTGCGCGAATGCCGATATCGCTTTCGGTCAGCCTGCTGTCGGTGACTTGCTCGCACAAAATAACCTAAAGTGGGTCCACATTACCAGCGCCGGTTTTACCCGTTACGACCGGGCAGATCTTCGGGATGCCCTCACTAAGAACCAAACCAGATTTACCAACAGTTCCTCTGTTTATGACGACCCGTGCGCTCAACATGTTTTCGCGATGATGCTTTGCCACAATCGGCGCCTAATCCGGAGTCTCAAAAGCCACGATGCGCATAATTGGACCTACAATGACCTTCGACCAATCGAACGAGTTCTGACTGGCGAAAACGTTCTCATCGTCGGATACGGAGCGATCGGTGTTCGGCTCACCGAACTCCTCTCGCCGTTTGGTTGTAATGTTCGAGGAATTCGTCGAACACCGCAAGGTGATGAGCCGGTTGCGACTTTCCCAACCGCTGAACTAGAAAACCATGTCGGATGGGCAGATCACGTCGTCAACTTACTCCCAGCTGGTCCGAGCACTACGAAGCTCTTCGACCAGAAAATCTTCAGCAAAATGCGGCAAAGTGCCGCGTTTTACAACGTAGGGCGTGGTGACACGGTTGACCAGGATTCTCTTGTCTCCACCCTCAATGAAGGCAAAATTGCCGGGGCATATCTTGATGTCACCAGCCCAGAACCACTTCCGTCCGACCATCCGCTCTGGAGCGCCAAAAATTGCTTCATCACCCCTCACGTTGCCGGGGGCATGCAAAACGAAATGGATGCTTTGATGAGCCACTTCCTTGCGAACCTCAAACGCTATTTCGCTAATGAGCCTCTGAAAGATGTTGTCACAACCCTGGGCAAGTAGCCAGGATTTGTGACAACATCTTTCTCAGGAATTCATTTCAAGGGAATCGACATCTGAGAAACGGTCATCTCTTTCCATCCTCGATGACGCTCTTTTTGGTGGCGTAAATACTCAACGTCAACATTATCTCCGCTGTCAGGAACCTTGATTCTCGATCCACCAAACTCTTCAATTGCGCTCATTGCGTCCGCTCCGGATTCAATGAGCATATACGGATCAATGTTCTTCACTTCACTTCGAGTCAAGTTGACTCGGGCAATCCAGTAGTCTGGTCTGGCGATATTGAGTCCCAATGTGATGAAAACCATACTGGCAAAGACAAACCGGCCGATCGGATCGAGTTTCCACTTGAGCCCGCATCGCAAGTATGCCGCGAACAATGTGAATAGCCAAAGCATTCCCGCCGCCACATAAACTCGGAGTGGCGAAAGACCGTATGCCCCAACGTACAACTTCAACCGAAATGTTGCGGATGCTAGCAGCAGGAACAACAGAGCAACGACAATCACGAGCACCACATTGACCGACTTTCGAAGCCTTTCGTCAAAGTCCTTCAGGGCATATTGGCTAAAAATGAGCATCGGCAAACAAACCGCTGCAACTCCGACAATCTCCAAAAAACCTCGCCGGGCGTAATCGGCGTAAGTCAAGTGCTCAGTTTGGAGTACAACCGAGTCGCCCCCAAACAAGTACCTTGCTTGTACCAAAACAAAGATCAGAAACATTCCCGCCAACAGGCCGAAAAATGTGACAAAGGTTGCAACATGTTCTCCTTCCTTTGAAGGTTGTGCTGCGACTTCGACCTTTGGCATCGGATTTCCTTGGTAAACAACCGGCGGAGGCAAGCTCGGATCACGGGTAATCCCGGCTGAAACGCTAGTTCGAGCCAGCATTTGGGGTGAAAAGTAGACTAGCAACCCAGCCATGAACGCCCCCGCAAAGCAAAAGATGACTGATCTTATCACGACAATATCAGGCGACAAGTTGAAATTGAACGAGAATATCTTGCCAAACATGGGATCGGCTTCCGCGAGAACGGCCCCAAAAATCATCAAGAACGGAATCGCTG
>JAYVHY010000171.1:0-24228 GCA_043770615.1 Armatimonadota bacterium
GGTATTGCCCGTTCAACTTGGATCGACTTCAGGTGGCTAACTTGACTGCCTACCAAATCCAAGCTCGAAACTAGATCGCTTTTCAGTTGATCAACATGATAGTTAGATGAATCGCGGGATGTGACGGACAAAAGTGCTGTGCCCGCAGGACTATATCCGGGAGCAACCTCGGACAAATTCGCCACTTGATTGATGCTTGTTTGCATCGACGAACTATATAAAACAATTCGCTTCTCGAGCGGAACGGGCGCACTGGAAAGAAAATAATGGCATTGGGTTGAAAGCCACTCAACTCCGTTGCCAGATATGTCTGGACGTGTGTCAATGATGTTCTTGGCGGCATAAGTCTTTCCTTCCTTGGTGGTCACCTGACTACCTTCTTGGCTGTCAACTTCGGAATCAAAGCGGATATTCAAGTCCTTTGCCATGACTCGGGGAAGTTCTTGAACACCGCCCTCAACTAATGAAGCTCCTCCGAGAAAGAATCGCTCCAAGAAATACGAACTCAACGGAGACGGACTATCGAGGGACGGATCAAGAAGCACGCCCCGTAAGAACGGCCTCAAGAAGTCATTTTTAAGCCTGTCCGAATAGCCAAGCTCGTCAATGAAACCGTCCGTAGAAAGATCAAATCGGCGGGACTGCATATGTTTCAATAGGCGGAAGATGTCAGACGGCGACGCAGGAGAGCGCCTTAAATTGGAGCAAAAAAGCTTAAGGTTGTGAATTGGATCGGCTAAAACTGACTTACCCTGAGAGGATATGCAGGTTGAAGCTTGGCTAAAGGGCCGCAATCGTATTGGCAAGTTGAGAGATCGGATCGACGGATAAGCCGGAAGAACCACTTGAAACCCTCGGTCAAGGATGCAACCCTCGAATATTTCGGATTGGACACGTCCTCCGGGTAGCGATTCTTTTTCCAGAACAATAAAGTCGATTGACTTCCTTGATAAGGATCGAGCGGCTGCCAGTCCCGTGAGCCCACTTCCAATAATGATTACTTCCTTAAAATCGGTCATCCAGAATTTGATCTACGAAACTTGTCTTGAGGTCTAATTCGAAACAAAGACTAAACTTGAGTTTATTTTCCCGATTTATGGATATCCAGGTTTTACGCGTTTCGCAATTCATTGATATACAGACTCTCGACTAGCTTCATTAATTCATAATAGAGGCGGTACAACGATGTCCGATAACCTTATTCCTGGCGCCTCATTTCTCTCCGGCAATCCCCTTCGATGCTTTACGCCCGAAGATTTTACGAGCGATGATAAGATGATGATCGACGTCGCCGAACAGTTCTGCCGAAGCGAGGTGATGCCTCATCTTGAAGCCATTGATGCCCAAGAAGAAGGTCTCATGCCACGCCTTATCCAAAAAGCTGGAGAATTGGGTCTTTGCGGAATTGATAGCCCGGACGCGTTCGGCGGACTCGGTCTCGGCAAAAATCTCGCCGCCCGAATTCTCGAATTCATGAGCCTCAACGGCTCCATGAGCGTCACCTATGGCATCACTAGCGGCATCAGTCAAGTGGGACTTAGCCTATTCGGATCGGACGATCAAAAAGCCAAATTCCTTCCTGCCCTTACCAGCGGTGAATCAATCGGAGCGTATGCCCTCAGCGAACCAAATTCGGGTTCCGACGCCCTTAGCGCCACGACTAGCGCAGTTGAAAGAGATGGCAAATGGGTACTGAACGGCACCAAAATGTGGATCAGTAACGCCAAATGGGCGGATCAGTTCTTGGTCATGGCGAAAATCAACGGCGAGCAATTTTCTGCTTTCCTGGTTGAGCGAAATACGCCAGGGTTGACTATCGAGAGGGAAGAGTACAAGATGGGTCTTAAAGGTTCGTCAACCGCCCGAATAACCCTTGTGGACGCCGAGATTCCTCTTGAGAATCTGCTTTATGAGCCGGGCAAGGGACACCATGTAGCTTTCAATGCCCTCAACATCGGTCGGTTCAAACTGAGTTCTATGTCGATTGGACCGGCAAGAAATGCCATCGAACTTGCGGTCGCCTATGCCCACGACCGAAAGCAATTCGGGCAGAGCATCGCAAATTTTGGTCTGATCCAAAAGAAGCTTGCCCAAATGGCGGGTTGGTTCTTTATCGCCGAATCAATGATCTATCGAACCGGGGCTATGATCGACGAGGCATTTGCGCTTTACGGCGGAACCATCGATGGCAACCGAAAAGCCGCCGAAGAATACGCCATCGAATGCTCAGCCTGCAAGGTCTTTAGCACCGAAGCTGAGGCGTGGATCATTGATGAAGCCCTCCAGATTTACGGCGGATATGGCTTTACCGAAGAATTCCCAATTGCTCGCCACTTCCGCGATGCAAGGGTCAGCAAAATCTACGAAGGAACCAACGAAATTAACCGAGTCTTCCTCGCCGACCGCTTCCAAAGAAAGCTTCGCTCGGGTCAAATTACAATCGGACCAGGGAACACTTTCATCGAAAAATTGGCTTGCGAGGCGATCCAAAGGGAACTGAACGGACAAGTCGAAGTCGGCGCTGCCTCAGATCTGTTGCTCCTGTCATATGCAGAGCAATCAGCATGGTTCAGAGCCATAAAGTTAGGTGGAATTGGGTTAACGCTTATGAAAGCGATGCAACCTGCGCTCAATGCCAAAGCCGCTGAAGCTTGGCAAACTATAACCGGTGAAGCCGTTACTTTGCCGAGCGCAGAGAAGCCTGAATTCAAAGCCATCGCTGATGCAGTCCACGCAAACAATGGACCGCTAAGATTTAACTAGTTCCACTTCCTATTCATTGCCTTTTCAAGCGTCGGGCATCGCATGATCTTTCGTTCAGCATCGTTAATCGCGGATGTGTCATACGGGTCAAAGGTAAATGGCAAGCCGCCGATGCTTCCGTACTGAGTTCCAAACCGTTGACGATAGCCGGCGGAGCCGAGCATTCGATCGTAAGAAGCTGCGGTTAGCCATGCCGCCTTCATATTTCCTAAAAGTAGGGAACAGATTGAGAGCTCATGGGCAAGAGAATAGTCGTTCCAAGTTGCGCCATGCTGGAGCACAAGTGAAGCATGGTCAAAGTCCTCTGCGGTAACTACTCGACCGGCTTCCAGAAGCTTCTTAACTCTCCTTAACCGAGCTTCATCCCTCGCAGCAATTCCTTCGACTTCCTTCATTGACATTTTTGACCAATCCTTTTCTCGGTCAGCTTGATCGTCTGCACAGAGTTTGGTGACTTCAGCGTCGCTTTTGGACTTTGCCGCCAACAAAGATGCCTTGTCCGGATCAGAAATCACATTCCATATTGACTTGGGCGCTCGAATAGTTTCGGCTTTCTTTTCATCTTGAGACGGAACTGTTCCAATCCTCTGCGCTCGACCAGTGGACATCAAGAGGTAGTCCCAAGTCTTCTTTATCTCCTTCCGAGCCCCGGCTTCTCCACCGGCAAGTGCAACTAAACAGAGCTCATGGCGAACTCGGCTTGTTTCGTATTTCATTCGGAAATCGGAAACTAGGTTACAAGCCCGAAGGAATTCCTTGGGGCTTTGAAGTGTGTTTGCATCAATCATCCCGAAAACGGTCCTATTGATTTCCAATAAAGCGGAGTAGTTATAAGCGTCGGCTTTACTAGCATTAGTAAAAGACTTCTCAAGTTCATCGAGTGACATCGTTGAGCCTTGGATAACGAGTGCGAAAGCGATTGCTGGAAGCATTATTCTATAGTATCACAAAATATCTGTACCTGTACCAGTTATTGAAATTTAGCACAAAATGCTAGCTAATCGTACTGGACTAGACCAACTTGATTGCCGTCAGGATCGAGAACTGCAACCGACCAGCCCACGCCTGGTACTGGATGCTTTTCGTTGGGCACCGAGCCACCTAGTTCAACAGCTTTTGCGACTGTGGAATCTAGGTCCGCAATCTTAAACCAAAGGGTAGGGGACTTTCCAGTCTCCACAACGTCTCGCTGCTGGAGTCCGCCGATGTGTTGATCTCCGATCCCAAAAACCACCATTCCTTCCATGAAGCTTTGGAAGTCCCACCCAAAGAGCCCGCCGTAGAAGGCTTGAGAGCGAACAATGTCAGTAACGTCGTACTCGACGTGGCAAAGTGTGTTCATAACACGATGATCATACAGACAAAGTCACAAAGTGTGTTATCCTAAATTGCGCTAATGAAAAGGCTTTTCATTACCTTCACGATTGCCTATTGGGGAATTGTCGAGGCAATTGCAATTTCTTCCGGTCGAGAATCAAACCGTTTGATGACCGATCCGATGGCTCATGGCATAAATCCGGCTGGAGCGCCTGCGATTTTCCAACTTTCCTCACATTTGGGTGTTTACACGATTGCAATTCCAGTTCTTGCGGTGATCCTCCTGGTCAGATTCGAAATTCGTAAGCTTTACCAAAAGTGCTAGAAGTTCGGTTCCCAAGTTGATACTCCTTGGGCGTAAGACCGAAATGGCTCTTGAAACGTCGACAAAATGTTGGCAAGCTCGAGTATCCGACTTCAAGGGCAGCCGCCGACACCTGTTCTCCCTTTTTCAGTAGCTCTGCCGAAAACTCCATTCGCCTTATCGACAGCATTTTCATCGGCGAAACTCCATAAGTGTCGCCAAACAAACGAATAAAGTGACTTTCTGATAGACTTGCGACCAAGGCCAGACTCGATACCGTCAAATTCTGACCAGGAGCTTGCTCGATGAGTTTCCGGGTTAGGTCAACTCGCTCAAGTAATTCAGCTCTGGTTGCCCACTTTTGTCGTGGGACTCGACTAAGAGAAAGAGCATAGGGACATGGTCCGGGCATAAATTGATCTTACCGGCTTCTTAATCGGGATAACTTCATTATGAATGCCACCAAAGTGATAACCGTGGCGTAAGTATGATACGGAGCGCACGTTGCATCCCAACGATGAACTAAGGTATTCTAGACCTTCGCGCTTTTTGTCTTATGCTACCATCTCCTGACATCCTAAACGAATATCCTCTAGGGAAATTTGTGCTTTCAAATCTGGCAGCTAAGCGGGCAAAACAGCTCCGCGAAGGTGCTATGCCTCTCGTTCAAGTTGAGTCTCGTCATCCATTGACGATTGCCTTAGCCGAAATTGCGGCTGGCAAAATTGAGCCGAGAATGTTCAACATCGGTGCCGAATCGATTGGCGATTCCTTCGAGAGCGCAATCCTCGGTGACGGCGATGTTGCCGGCGAATTCGGAATGCTCCTTCCTGCCCTTGATGAAAATGAATCTGTTTTGATCGAGACAATTGGAATGGAGTTTGCAGATCCGGAAGTCGAATCTGACCATATTGATGACGGTGAACTGAGCCTGGCAGATCTTGCCGATGGTGAGGAAGAAGTCGTGGCAGTCGAAGCCGATGAGGACACTCTATCTCTGAGCGATATCGCAGAAGAGGAAGAGGCACTCAGCGACGACGCAGCTTCAGACGAGGTTTAACCTTTCATGGCTCAGCGTGACCCTTACGAAGTACTGGGTGTCACCCGCAATGCAAATGCCGACGAAATAAAGTCGGCATATCGTAAGCTCGCGCGAAAGTATCACCCGGACGTTAATCGGGACGACCCTGCAGCCGAGGATAAGTTTAAGGAAGCGTCAAACGCTTACGAAATCCTTTCTGATCCCGACAAAAAGGCCCGATTTGACCAATACGGAACCACCGACGGGGCTCCTCAGGATCCGTTCTTTGGTGGGGGAAATGCTGGTGGCTTTGGCGATCTCTTCGATATGTTCTTTGGGGCAGCTGGAGCCCAAGGCGGGCGAAGGTCAGCGGCTCAAGATGGCGACGACTTAAGAACTGACGTTCAAGTCACTTTTCAAGAAGTTCTAACCGGAGTAACCAAAGAAGTCGAAATTGAGCGGGATGCTAAGTGCGACTCGTGCAATGGCAATGGTGTAGATGGCGGTGGTCAAGCCCAGACATGTGTTAACTGCCAGGGAGCCGGAGTCGTGACTGCGATCAAGAGCACATTCTTGGGTCAAGTTCGAACTCAAACTGCTTGCTCACGGTGTTCTGGAACCGGTTTTCTCATTATCAATCCTTGCAAAAAGTGTGGCGGAAAAGGTGTTCGAGAGGTTACCGAGAAAGTAATGATCAATATTCCCGCCGGTGTAGAAAATGGAAATCGAATCCAAATGTCTGGTCACGGCAGCGATGGTATTCGGGGTGGGCGCCCAGGCGACCTATACATTTTTCTCCACATCCCCGATGACGGTCCATTTGTTCGGCACGGTCAGCATCTGTTAACCGGATATGACATAACCGTTCCCCAAGCCGTCTTGGGTGACGAAGTCACCATCGAAGGCATTGAAGGCGAGTTAACTTTCGAAATCCCTGGTGGAGCCCAACCTGGGCAGCAAGTTGTACTAAAGGGTCAGGGATTGCCACCGATCCATGGCGGCAAGCGAGGAGACTTGGTGGTTGAAATAACCGTTGTCATTCCCAAGAAAGTAAGCGAAACTGAAGCCAAACTCATGAGAGAATTTGCCGAACTACGCGGCGAGCGAATACCCAAAGAAAAAGACGGTTTCCTTGGCGGAATCTTTGGGAAGAAAAAATGAACTGGATTGTTGTCAAAGCAGTAAAAAATGACCCGCCGGCGGACTGGTCACCAATTATTGACATTTTTCGAGAATACGGAATCGATAACACCCTCGAAGAAAAAAATGCGTTAACTGGTTGTTACGTCGATGTTGATGGAGTCGAAAATCGGATTGAAGGTCTGAGAGTAGCATTGGCACCATTTGAACTCGATGAATTCTCAGCCGAACCGTTGGTTGAAGTCGATTGGGAAAACGACTGGAAAAAGCACTTCAAACCACGTCGAATAGGGAAGCACTTTGTCGTAAAGCCAACCTGGGAAGAATTTGAAAGTCAATCCGGCGACCATGTTATTGTCCTTGATCCAGGACAAGCATTTGGAACAGGAGATCACCCAACCACTAGAATGTGCCTAACTTTTATTGAAGAGTTTACAACGGCATCTTCATCCGTACTTGACTTGGGATGCGGAAGCGGAATCCTTGCCATTGGAGCCAAGCTAGTTGGTTCGCCCGATGTTTTTGCAATTGATATTGATCCATTAGCTGTCGGAGTTGCCAAAGAGAATTTTGCCCTCAATTCCGTGATTGTCAGAGCCGAAGTCGGTGATGTTACTGAACTTAATTTGGAGTCCGGGTGGGATATTGTGGTGTCTAACATCATCAGCGCCACTCTGATCAACCTTGCTCCAGACGCACACTATGCCCTGAAGAATGGCGGACTTTGGATAGTTAGTGGAATCATCGATCAGAACTGGGCAGACGTCCAGAAAGCCGCTACCAAATCAGGATTTACGCTTCAAACGTTTAGCCAAGAGGACGGTTGGACGGCAGGTGTTCTCAAGAAATGAATTCCATACGTGCCTTGCCAAGAATCTTCATTCCTGGGCAGGACATGAGTACGCCTTTCGAAATCCCAAAGGAAGAACACCTTAAGCTTCACAACGTTTTACGATTGCGTAGTGGTGCCGAGATCGGTGTCATGCCGAACGATGGAACAATGTGGGTTTGTCGAATAGACGGGAAACTTGGGGTTCCGATCGTTCAGCACCGACCAGCAACCGAACCCGAACTCTTTATCACCGTAGCCCAGGCACTACCAAAAGGCGACAAACTTGATGACATCATCAAGTCATGTACAGAAATCGGAGCCTCCCGATTTGTGCTCTTTACCGGAGCCCGATCCGTTGTTAAGTGGGATGAGAAAAAGGTTGGCGAAAAAATGCGGCGAATCCAAGCTTTAGCTCGTGAGTCAGCTGAACTTGCGTTTCGGATGCGAATCCCAACCGTTGAATTTCGCTCGAACCTCGACGAAGTGCTGGCGAAAGAGTCTGGCATCATCGCTCTGAGTGAGCAAGAATCAGTAACGGCTACGTTAAAGGCAGATGGAACCAACATTTGCCTGGTAGTAGGTCCTGAAGGCGGATGGGCGCCAAGAGAAGTTGAAGCGATGAAGGATTACGCCGTGACTTTGGGTCCTAGGGTCTTAAGGGCGGAACACGCGGGTTTTGCGGCAGTTGCCAAACTATTAGTTCCCTAGAAGGGTCAATCTTACGCCTCGGTTGGGATCCCAAGTAAAGCTTCTTTTTTTTTGTCATAGGCAATCTGAGACAGAGTTTCGAGGTTGACTACATCTTCCCGGTTATAAGCGATTAAGGTTTCCAACGCTTTATCATCCCGATATCGTTCGTACCTTCGCCAGAGAGTTATGGCATCTCTCCCACTCAGACCATCGGTTTCTTCGCCGCGTGCAATGCCCAGTTCCTTTTCAATCTTCTTAAGACCACCTTTGATCCCTACATCTCGCAAAGTCGGGCATAGATCTAGGTGAATTTGGTCAAGAACCAAGTTCTGATATCGCTTGCGAATCATTGGAATGTCAAAGCCAAGACCAAAGAAAGTGACCATCATCCCAAAATCTGCGATTCGGTCACGAAATTTCTCAATATTCTGCCCCTTGACGAATACTTCGAACTCTTTGCCGTCATAGATGCCGATCGTGGTTATCGAACTCCCCGATTGCCCACCATCTGTCTCGATATCAAGATATACGCAAGTTTCGCGAAACGCTGGCCAAGCCCTCCAGGCATTACTTGTACCCAGGGCTTGGGTGAAAAATTGGTGTTCTTTGTTTTCAAGGGCCTCTACTGATTTGTTGAGAACCATGCGCACAATATCTCGAGATGCAGCTCCGAATGGTAGGTCGTTGATTCCGTTAAGTGCATCGGCCCAAGTAAGGCAACCACGCTTCCAAAGAGCCTTCTCCATTGGAGCGCCAATTCCAGGGACGTGGACAAAGGTGTTTTCCAGCAAGCGGTTTAGCCGCCGCCCTTCTTGATAATTACTGGTGGAGCTTCGGAAGATGAAACACGAGCAGGAACAGTAAATGTTGTTCCACCACTACCCCAATATCTAACTGGTTCGCCCTTGATCGCATAGGTACCAGTTTCATTGTTTTTGTCAAATTCTCCGTAGACTCGGCAAATTCCTAATCCACTCCAAAACATGTTGAGATTCTTACCGAACCATTGAATTGCGCGAAACTTGCCATCAAGGGTAAGAGTTCCTTCTCCAAAATATTCAATTCGAGCGTACTTGTCGTTCTTGTATTCAACTCTAAGCCCTGGAGTGGTTGTGATTGGGGCTGTTCCCTCATAACCAACAATCAAAATCGTTCCCTTAAAGGACATTTGAATTTTTCCAAAGGCCTTCTTGTCGGCTGGACTAAGGATTTTAAACGAACCCTTGTTTGTCTTCATGACAATTTCACCAGTTCGGTCAACTGGAGCCTGAGCAATACATGGATTAATGCACATAAATGCAGTGCATCCTAGACTGAAAATTCTTGAGTTCATAATTATGTTTTTAAGTATGACGGATTTTTAGCGTGTACCGGAATCTTCCGACAATGAAAACCGTAGAAACCATAGGTTCCAGATGAATTCAGGTACCTTAGGCTTCAACGATGAAACTATCGACGGTCGTTCCCATAGTGGTCTCTTTTCTTGCAATTGGCATTTCCGTGGTGGTGTTCAGTTCGAATGCCACACCATATATAACCGTCGCCGAGGCTCGAAAAATGTCGGGTGACAGGCTCAATCTAGGTGTCGAAGTTGACAAAGCTACTATTCATCAAAGCCTAAAGAGCAATGTTCTGGAATTTGAAGGAAAGGACAAGAATGGTGAGAAGATTCGAGTTAGACATGTTGGCGACATGGTTGACATCTCAAAAGCCGAAAGGGTGACTTGCATTGGAAGGCTTGAAGGCGATGTTTTTGTTTCTCAACAAATGTTAGTCAAGTGCCCCAGCAAGTACGAAGAAGAAAAGAAGAAGTAAATGGAGAAACATCCTGCTCTAAATTTGCCTAACGCACCGGAGTGGGGCCTCTTTCTAGGAAAATTCGGAATAGTTGGAGTCTACGCAACGCTCATTGCATGTTCCGTGGCTCTGCTGCTTTCACTTTTTTCACCTAACAAATTTCAACTAGTTCGACGAAATGCCTTCTATTTGGCATGCCTTGGATTTGTTCTCGTTTTCTGTAGTTTGGCGGTTCTTTTTGTAACCGACCAGTTTCAGTTCCAATACGTTTTTAGCCACTCGTCGAAGGAGAATCCATTCTTTTATAAAGTCGCGAGCGTCTGGACGGCTCAGCAAGGTTCATTCCTACTTTGGGCAGTATTTAGTTCAATTTTCGGATGGGTTACTGTCGCCAAGTCGAGCCAATACGAACGTTGGTACACGGCGGTCTTCGCAGTTTTTCTTGGTGTCCTTGCTGGAATTTTGGCCTACGAAACTCCATTTGGTTTGAACACTTTTCCAGACCTCTTTAGAGATGGAAAAGCCTTAATCCCTCCAGATGGAACCGGCATGGTGCCGGGCTTACAGAACTATTGGGTAGTAATCCATCCTCCGATCATTTTTCTCGGATTCGGTAGCTTAACTGTTCCTTTCGCTTATGGCATCGCTGCTATGCTAACGGGAGATTCGAGCGGCTGGATAAAACTTTGTCGAGCCCCGGTTCTAGTAGGCGCCTCCATCCTCGGTCTAGGCATATCGCTTGGCGGACTCTGGGCCTACGAAACTCAGGGTTGGGGAGGCTATTGGGGTTGGGATCCAGTCGAAAACGTTTCGCTTGTGCCTTGGCTCTTCTTGGTTGTCTTAGCCCACGGACTCATCGTCCAAAACGTTAGAAAAAACTGGGTCTCAGCTAACTTATTGATGTCAGGCATTCCGTTTATTAGCTTCGTATACGGCACGTTTTTGACTCGTAGCGGGCTGCTCGATAAGGTTTCTGTCCACTCCTTTGCGTCAATGGATCGAAACGCACTTATGGTGCTGAGGGCTTTTCTTTACACGGTTGTTATCGGATTCGGGCTAATTTACGCACTCAAGGGCTACAAGCTTGGAAAGTCTGCCAACAAAGCGGAATCCGGCGAATCTGGATTCAACCGGGCCAGCTTTTATCAGCTAGGCATGCTTAGTCTTTGCCTGATGGCATTCGTGATCGCACTTGGAATGTCCTGGCCGGTCATTACCGCGATGAGGGGTGGTCAAGGCTCGGCCGTAGAAGCCGGGGTTTATCATAAAGCGGTTTTCTGGTTCTACGGAATAGTCATGGTTGGAATGGCGGTTGCGCCATACGTTTCTTGGAAACGCGACAACCTCAAGAATATCTTTGGCCGATTCGTGACGATGGCTAGTATCTCAATCGGAACGGTCGGCGTCTTTCTTATTCTCGCGAAAAATCCTAATTGGGGCGTTGGTATGGAACCTTCGGCGACTGTCGAAGGATTTTGGAAGGGAAGTACCATTCCGCTTTCCATCGCAGTTTCAGTCCTTCTTTTCTTCTGTACCTTTGTCGCCGTAACAAACCTTTGGCGCGCAATCGAACTTGCAAAGCGCTCAAAACTAGGAATAGGGCCATTCGTGGCTCACTTCGGCATAGCTGTGATGCTTGGTGGACTCATCATCTCAAAGAGTTTGGAAAAGACAGAGATAGTCATGGTTCGAAAGGACGAACCAAAGATGGCTCTTGGCTATAAGATTTCCTTTAGAGATTTTGACCCTGAGCGATACTATGATCGAAGCAATACGGTGAAGTTTGATGTGGTTGATCCCAATGGTAAGCAGCACGTCATCGAACCAAACTTGTACTACATTCCTAACGGTGGAGCTGAGGAAACGGCCCAGTCATGGCCATTCATTGAACGATCGTTAAGCCACGACATGTACTTTTTCTTGAAGCAACCAATCGTTGAAGTTTGGAAAACACCGTTGAAACTCAAACCTGGCGAAGAAAAAGAACTAAATGGCTTCAAAGTAAAGTATCTAGAAATGACCCGAAAAGGTCAGCTCGGACAAGCAGGAGTTCAATTCGGCGCTAAGTTGGAGGTTACATATGCGTGGGATGAGACAAAGCCGGCCCAAACTTACAGTGCGACTCCTACATTAACCATGGCCGGAGCAGGAAAACTCCAGCCAGACATTGTTCCTGCGGGAGACAACATTCAAGCCGCCATGTTGGCTATGAATGCCAATGACCGCTCGGTTGATGTTCAATTATTTGTGGTTCCCCCGATTTATCCAATCCAAGTCTTTTACAAGCCATTAACTTGCCTTGTCTGGATCGGTACGGGCATTTTCACCTTGGGAGGATTCATCGCTGCCTTCTATCGGAGGATGCTGAAAAAGGCACCCGAAGGTGACTTTGTCGCAAATTCTGCCAAAATAGAGACTAAGAAATAAAATGCGTCTTTCGCAACTGCTCAAAGCAAAGCTTCATCACGCCAGGATTACCTACTGTAATCCCGATTACGTGGGATCAATCGAGATTGGACGAGAACTCATGGAGGCCGTCGGCATCCAAGACGGTGAACTTGTTCATATTTGGGAAGTAGATGGAAAGTCCCGGGTTCAGACATATGCATTCTCGGGTCCACGCGGAACGGTTGGCATCAATGGCGGAGCCGCCCACTTTTTTACAACCGGGGAACGGGTGATTATCGCTGCATTCGACTTGACCGACGAGGCAATCATTCCAAAAATTGTCCTGCTTGGTGATCACAATGAAATCGTCAAAGACATGACTCCATTCAGCGTCTTAGGATAAAACGAGTCTTTGAGCTTCAGCTACTTTGCGTTCTGTTTCAAGAAGCCCATCATTTCTGCCCAGCTTTTTGTGTCTGCATTCGCATCGTACTTTGCTCCTTCGACCTCGAATCCCATATCTTTAACCGTGAAGGCATGGACTGCGCCAGGGTATTCGACGAACCGAAAGGACTTAGCGACTTTCATTTCTTTCTTACACGCTTCGACTTCAGCTTTCGGAACAAATGGGTCGACGGCTCCGTGAAGGACGACGACTTTAGCGCTGATTTTTTTAGCTGGAGCTTTGCTGAGACTTTGTAATCCGCCATGGAAGGACACCACGCCAGTTGCACCAAGATTTCGTCGGGCAACTTCAAGTACACCAGAGCCACCGAAACAGTAGCCAATAAAAAATTTCTTGCCCTTGGTAGGGAAGATTTTCGTTCCGTCCATGATTCGCTTTATGTACAAGGCAGGATTCGCATAATACTTGCCCGACTCGGCGGAGCAATCCTTGACACTTCGCGGCCGAACTCCCTTTCCATAAATGTCGATCGCGAAAGCGGTATAGCCGGCGGCGGCGAGCTTTACGCACACTTCCTTTTCGTGGTAATCGACGCCGTTCCAATCCTGTATCACGTAAACAACCGCGCCGTTCGACTTAGCATTCTTCGGCTTGGCGACATAGCCAACAAAGTGGGCTGGCCCGACTGTGTACTCCACGTCTTTGCTGATCTGGGCGCTGAAAAGGGCGGATGCGAATGCGGCGATCATGATGTTTGTAATTTATCTATACGAGGCTCGAGTGTCGAAGTATTCGGGTTTTGGTTAGGAATTACGCTTTCCAAGGGCCGCAATGCCTGGTAGCTCTTTTCCTTCGAGGAACTCCAACGAAGCCCCGCCGCCCGTAGAAACGTGGCTCATGCTGTCAGCATAACCAAACTTCTCGACTGCCGCAGCGCTGTCACCGCCGCCGACAATCGTGAGTCCCGTAGATTCTGCCATTGCAAATGCGACTGATTTAGTGCCATTTGCAAAAGCATCCATTTCAAACACGCCCATTGGTCCGTTCCAGATCACCGTTCCGGCTTCCAAAATCACCGAAGTGAACATTCCCGCCGAATGTGGTCCAATATCGAGTCCAATTTGATCGGCAGGCATCTGGTCTACTTTGACCGTAGTTGCTACGGAGTCAGGCTTGAACTCAGCCGCAACGACGACATCGGTCGGAAGCAATATCTTGGTTGGATTATCTCGCAACAGGCCCGCCGCATAATCAACGCTTTCAGCGTCCAGCAATGACTTACCAATCTCGTAGCCTTGGGCTTTGAGGAAAGTGAAAACCATTCCGCCACCAATCAGCAGTCGGTCAACCTTCGGAAGCATGTTGTCAATGAGCGCGATTTTGTCGTGAACCTTAGAGCCACCCATAACAGCAACGAGCGGGCGAGCTGGGTTATTGACCGCCTTGCCAAGAAACTCGATCTCTTTGTCGATCAGGAACCCGGCAGCACTCGGTAAGTAGTCGGCTACCCCAGCGGTAGAAGCATGAGCACGGTGAGCGGTACCAAATGCGTCGTTGACATAGAAGTCAGCCAGGGATGCGAGCTGTTTGGCAAACCCAGGATCATTTTTCTCTTCTTCGGTATGAAATCGAACATTCTCCAACAGGACGACATCTCCAGCTAGGAGACTTGAGCAACCTTCAGAAACCTCCGGTCCGACACAGTCGGGGAGTAGCACCACGTTCTTGTACAAAAGGGAAGAAAGCTGATTGGCAACCGGCTTGAGCGAAAACTCGGGAGATGGACCCCCTTTTGGTCTGCCGAGGTGGCTGCACAGAATAACAGCGGCACCGTGCTTTAACAAATAGTCAATTGTTGGGACTGCCTCGCTAATCCTGCGATCATCGGTGATCTTTCCATCCTCGAGTGGGACATTGAAGTCACATCGAACAAGGACCTTTTTCCCGTTGAAATCGAAATCGCGAATACTTGGCGTCGCCATGAATTCAGTTTACCGGTGCCTCAGTGTTGTACGAGATATGATTTCCAGCTCAACTCACTGTTGCAATGAACTCTGCTATGACCATGGAAATACGAATCCAAAATACAAATCTTTCGAATCAAAAGGACAACCGACATTCACCGAATAACTTCTAGGCTTTTCAGACGTTCTAGCCACTCGATTCCCTTTCATATACGAAAAATGTGAGTAATGAAAACTCAAATGCCGACAATCGAAATATGCCGAACCGATTTCTTAATTCTGAACCTTCAATGCAGAGGTCATTTGACGATATCTGCGTTGACGCTTTGCGAATGCTGCAAGAAAAAATGAATTTTGGGCTTTGGATGGTCACTAAAGTTGACGGAGACGATTGGATCGTTATGAAGTCACATGATAGTGCCTACGGCGTGCAAGATGGAGATGTCTTTGTTTGGATGGAAAGCTTCTGCAGTCGCATGGTTCGCGGACTGGGACCAACTTTTGCTCCAGAATCGGATAAAGTCATCGCTTATGCTCAAGCTGAGATTGGACGTAAAATTCCGATTCAGGCATATATAGGCTTTCCGCTCTACCGAGAAGACGGCGAGCTACTCGGTACGGTTTGTGCAATTGATCAAAAACCCGTTCCCGAATCGTGGAGCGAGCATCAAGGTTTTGTTGAAGAGATTGCCGCTGAACTTTCAGAAGTTTATCGACGAGATTACAAGCAAGCTTTGTGCAGTGCCAAAGAACGGGCAGCGAAAGCTGAGGCCGATGATTTATTAGAAGTGCTACTTTCCCATGATTGGGAATCACTGATCGATGTTCACGAAGATGAAGCACGATCGAAAGGAATTGCCTACTCGATTATCGTGGCAAAAGCAGACATTAGTTTGAGAGTCGACGCTGACTTAACGAACTCGCTCAATAAAGTTATTGGACGTGACAACTTTGTGGTGTACCATGGCAAAGGTCTGTATTCGATGTTACTTGCCGACTGTAACGCGCCAAAGCTTGATGCCTTTGTTGATCTCATTAGGACAACCTTTGAGGCTCTCAATGTTCGATTTCATGTGGGTTACGCAACTCGATCGGATGCGCACGGTCTTAACCATGCGTATGACCAAGCACTTGGAAAAGTACTGGCACAGGAACTTCGAAACCGCGCAGCGTAAGTTGATTCCAGCCGATGGTCTCACCTTTTGGGAGACATATCGCGACTCCAAACCGTCTTGTTTCCTTTAGGCTGAATTACCGATGGGGATCAAGTTAATTGCGATGGATTTGGATGGCACCGTTTTACGGGCTGACCATACCATTCATCCCCACTTGTCAGCCGCGTTTGAGCGAGCCTTGGCACAGGATATCACCCTGGTAATTGCGACGGGGAGAGCTTTCCAAAGCACCAAACGGGTTGTAGCTCCATTTGCATTTCCAGGTCCCTTGATTTGCTCAAATGGGGCTCAGGTGCTTAATGCAGCGCATGAAACTGTTGCTGCCGAATTTTTAGACGACGAAACCAAGGCTTTCACTCTACAGTACGCCCTGGAATACAATATTCATGTTTCGGCTTACGGAGAGGAAGGAGTATCAACTTTGAAAGAGTCGGATTGGCTGATAAAATACAAGCAGCACGTGGGGTTGGTTGACATTCCAATTTTGGGCTTTGATGCGCTCATGACGAAACGGCTTTTCAAGCTTGTTTACATTTGCTCAGAACATGATGTGCCAAATCATCGTCAAAAACTCAGCTTCCTTGATAATGAAGGAAAAGCTCAGTTAACAGAAAGTGGACCGGAATACCTGGAAATTTTGCCTTGTCAAGCCAATAAAGGTATTGGGCTGGAAAAACTATCTCAATATTTGCGTTTAGACCGTTCAGAGGTTGCCGCGATTGGCGATTACAAGAACGATTTAGAAATGTTAAGTTGGGTTGGGACGTCTGGAGCGGTAGAAAATGCACTTCCAGAAGTCAAAACGCTTGCCCAAATCGTCGTTAAAAGTAACGAAGAAGGCGGAGTTGCGGAATTTATTGACCGGTGTATTCTGTTAAACTCTAGGAAACGGTAAGGAAGCTGAACGGAAATATTGTGAAAAGCATACGACTTGGTTTAATTTTGGCGGCAATTTGTTCCGCTTTATCTGCATACGCTACGACGTTTAGCGTCACTTCTCCAACTGCGGGCAAGTTCCTGGGATCTACGAATACTCTGAGCTTTAACGGAACTGGGGCGAATGTCCAAGTTACAGTTCAGGCGCTGATTACGGGTCCCGGCGGTTCAACCACGGTTTCAACTACGGTTAATCCAGCAGTTAACGGAGATTTTTCTGGAACGCTTCCATTGAATTTTTCTCAGTCAGTTGCACAAGGCGATTACACAATTGTCGTTACGCCAACCGAGCCAGGCAACACTTACACTCCAGTCAACCTAAACGTGAAGGTTGATACTAAGACTCCAAAGCTGCTCGAGTTCAGTCCGGCACAAAATTCATTTTCAAAGGGCGTTATTCCGATCTTGTTCAAAATTCTTGAAAATAATATGAAGGAATGGCGAGTCACGGTTGGAGGTGCGGATATTCCTAACAACACTGGAACCACCGAAACAACGTTGTCGGTGAGCTATGACTCGTCAACTCTTGACAACGACGGTTCGCAGAACATTTCGCTTTCGGCAAAAGATCAGGCAGATAACAATTTGACTTTTTCAATTCCACTTACGATTGATCGAAAGGCACCTTCAGCGGTCATTCAGTTTCCGCAGTCAACCAGCCCTATTCGACCTCGAAGCGATGTCAATGTTATTGTTGATTTAACGGATCAATTTGCCGGGGCCGTCGATTTGACCGGCGTAGACGTTGTTGTGCAAAAGACGGATGGAGCATTTATTACTCGTGTTTCACGTTTGTCTTGGAAAGATATTGGCAATAACACGTGGCGTTGGTCTGGTCGAATTCGATATAGCTCTAAGTTGCCATCAACATATAAGATCGTGGTTTCGTCGCTTGACAAAGCGGGCAACGTAGCCACAAGACAAGAAGTTACGGTTCGACCACATTAAAGGAATTATTGATGAAAAAAAGGATTTTAGTCGTTTCATTAGGATTGATTGGAGTAGCTGGTTCTGCTTTGGCGCAGATTCCAGATTTGCTCAATACTCTCGATTCAGGTAGTCGTTCGATGGGAGCTGGCGGCGCATTTACGGCAACTTCGGCGGACACAAATAGCATTTTGAACAACCCAGCGGGAATTGGTTTTATGTCAACTAAGACATTTGGCTTTTCGATGCGGAACATGCCGAGGTCAACCACGACGATGCAAGGTTCATTGGCAACTCCGACTTTGTCTTCAACTGGTGTTGGCGGTAAAAACCAAATTTCACACCTGGGCTATACGATGCCTTTGAAAGGCGGCGGAACATTTGGATTCAGCTATCAGGTTGGCGGAGTGTTGGATGATTTCCGATCTGGAACGAACTTGACTTCGGGATCCTTTACGAACGTTTCTTATCAGGAACAAATTAAGGCAAAAACCGACTTCTACACATTTGCGATTGGAAAGGCGAACAATGACGGGAACAAATCGATTGGTTACGGAATAACGGTGGCTAACCTCAATTTGGCGGATCGACAAAACGGATTTATTCCGGGAAGCCCTCCGACTACGATTATTTCTTCTGACAACCAAGCATCAACTTGGGGAGTCGGTTTGGTTGCTGGCTTTCAGACCATTCCGTCGAGTCGACCCAATACTACTTTTGGAGGTAGTGTTCGAACTCCCATCAAATTAGGATCAAATACATTTAGTTCTCCGCTTTATGACGTTATTCCTGGTCAAGTGACCTTAGGAATGGCGATGCGGAAGGACAATTTCCGAGGAAAGGACGATTTCCTGGTTACTGGATTCCAGGGATCGTATTACTTTGGTGGTCGAGGATCCGGAATTTTTGATAGATCAAATCAATTTGTTCTTGGCGTTGGCGCTGAGTACAACATGGTTCGAGAGGACTTTACGTTACCAATCAGAGTTGGTTTTTCAAGGATCGCCGGTGGTGGTTCGCAGTTTTCGGACAGAAATACGCTTACGATGGGATTTGGATTCCATCCAACGACTACGCCTTGGTCGCTTGATGTGAACTATGGTTTCCCACGAGGCGGAGGCAGAGACTTTGCAGTTCTGCTTAATTATAAATTTACAAAATAAGGATATTGATATGCGAAGATTGTTTACAGGGATAGTTTGTTTTGCCATAGCTGGAACAGCTTTTGGTCAATCATGGACTTCATCATATGATGCTGGTCTTAAGGCTGCTAAAGCCGGAAATTGGAGTGCCGCGAGAAAGGCCTTTCTTCAGGCTCGGGCCGCTCGTCCGGACGATGCAGAGAAGCCTACGATGCTTCCTGGTCCCGTGACTGAGCAACGGAAATGGAGAGCCGGCGCAGCTTATTCGCCCAATTTTCTTGCAGCTTACGCCGAGTACAGACTAGGAATGAGCTCAAAGGCTGAGGAAGCCAGTAACCACTTCAAGATTGCGTCAGATGAATTGGAATCTTTGATTAACAAGAAACAGGTTAGCAAAGAAGCGGTTTTCGTTCTTTACACCATTTACGGCAAAACAAACATGGCTGAAAAAAAGTCAGCCTTGGCATCCAAAATTTCAACTCCGAATTGGAAGGTTGACAATGAAATCGTCGCTCCAGAAGAGCTTTCTGCGATGAACACTGGTGTGACCACTGCGAATGGTAACGGCGGAATTGTTGGAGTCGTTGACGCCGGGAAAATGGCGACAAATCCGCTGAATCCTTCGACGCCTGGAACCATGGTTCCGACGATTGCGACTAAATATGCTTTGATCATTTCAAATGGCGACAATCGGTTGCCGGGGCTTCAAATGCCTCATGCAGTTGATGATGCAACGATCCTTAAGGAATCATTGTCAGCTTCAGCTGGATATGACCCGGCCAACATTGAGATAGTTACCAATGCGACCGCCGCTAAAATTATGTCGGCGGCAAAAGATCTTGCCACTAGAATGCCTGCAGATGGGACCCTGTTCTTCTTTTATACGGGTGCCGGAGCAAATATTGACGGACGTGACTGGCTAGCCGGCGTGAACACTGAAATTGCCACGGACACATCTAGCATGGTCAAGAAAGCCGACGTCTTTTTGCCTTTTACTCAAAAGGGCGTGAGCATATTTGCGTTTTACCAAGTGCCCCGTCAACTTATGGGCGGAAAAGCATTTGGCGAAGAGGAACCTAAGTCAGGTCGAATTGCTCAAATGCAATCGACGATGCCTGGCGACTCGGTTTATTCGCTGTTTAGGCGAGGTAAGACGGTTGGAGTTTTCGCTGACGCGGTTTCTGATGTTTTAACCGAGCTTCACTCTAACTCAATTCCGATTAGTGACTTTGGATGGGCCGTATTCTATAAGATTCGACGGGGCAGCCTTGGTGAGTCCGGTGGCGGTAGTAAGCAGACGCCGACATTGCCGGTTCTTCAATACATGTCCTCTAATACTCGTTTCTAATTTTGATCAGATATGGAAATCCCTTCGGTCTCTTGATCGAGGGGATTTTTTGTACATAAGCCTATCCTTTTATTTTGAATTCGACCAAAGGGACGACAAGGCATTTCACGTGTGAATAGTTCACACACCACTCGAGCCACTCGCAAATTTGCCGGTTTGGGAAAAGTCCTTTGGGAATTGCCTGTACGAAAACAAACCAGAGTCGTATAATGGGGAGAAGTTCTCTTCTTCTTTTGAAGAGCTTTGGGCATTAATATGGCGAAAAATAAGGCATTGTTGCGCGTAGCCGCATCGGCGACATTGGTAGGGATGGTTGGACTTTCTGTCGGTCAGCGGGGAATGGACGTTTTTGGTCCGCAATCCAAGATTCGTAGCGAAAAGAGTTCGAGACAAATCCAAAAGCTTCTACCCCGACCATACACTGTTCTCGTGGCATTTCAGCCAGGAGCTCAGATCAGTTCCGTTGGAATCATCGAGCGCCAACTTGGTCTATACGAAGATCGATCGATTGCTTCGCCATATTTTAAGCGCTTTTTCATTTCTCAAAATGCCCAACTCAGGGGAATGACGGTAGGGAAGGCAATTGCCCGACTGAAGCAGCTGTCGTTTGTTCGTCTTGCTGAGATGGATATGCCAGTTACTCCGGACCAAGTAAACGATCCTCAATATGCTTCTCAATGGGGACTCAATAACACGGGGCAAACTGGCGGTACCGTTGATGCAGACGTTGATGCTCCGGAAGCTTGGCCACTCATTCCTTTACTATCTCCTTCAATCGTTGCCGTCCTTGATGATGGAATTGAGGTTAACCATCCTGATCTTGCAGCCAACATTGTTACCAATCCACTTGAAATTCTGGACGGAATTGACAATGACGGAAATGGATTTATTGATGATATCAAAGGTTGGGATTTTGCCGACGGAGATAATGATGCAACCCCACCTTCGACTTCTTCTTCTCACGGCACACATGTGGCGGGAATTGTTGCTGCGGTTTCAGATAATGCAACCGGCGTTGCCTCCGCTTCAAGAAACGTAAAGATTCTGCCAGTCAGGTTTTATCGTGGTCAGTCAACATGGATTTCGGATTTGATTCTTGCGTGCGACTTCGCTCGGATTCGTGGTGCTAAGGCAATCAACATATCTTACAATCTCGATGGTTGGACTCAGCTGTTGGTTGATGCCTTTAACCGACTTGCGACGGCCGATTCAGTGGTAATGCTTTCAGCAGGAAACAACGGCGCAGCAAACCCTCCGAGGTTGGCAATGCTCGCTCTTGCTCCAAATCTTTGCTTTGTTGCATCAACTGACCATAACGACAATCTTTCAGGATTTTCAAACTATGGTGCTCAGGTACAGGTTGCAGCTCCGGGTGAAAGTATTGTCAGCACAGTTCCGTTTGGAGGTTACGTTAATATGAGCGGTACGTCGATGGCGGCCCCATTTGCAGCAGGAATTCTCGGTACAACTCGTGCAATGTATCCTGGCATGACATATAGCCAGGCAATCAGCCGACTCAGCCTGACCTGCGACAAAAAACCTTCGTTGACTGGAAAAGTCAAATTTGGTCGGGTCAACTTAGCGAGTGCAATACAAAATGATGTGATCGCGCCATCTCCGGTTTCGACAATGTCGGTTTTGCGGCGCTCTTCGGGAACTTTCCTGTTCCAATTTAATGCGTCAGGCGATGATGCTTTGGCCGGTGGAGCTAGCTTTTATGATGTTCGCACAAGCACATCTCCTATCAATGCGGGCAACTTTAGTTCGGCAAAGCAAAATAATTTTGAGACCAATACTCCACTATCCGGCAATCCAGTAAAGACCAGCATCAGTGGATTGATTCCTGGTGGAAGCTACTATGTGGCGGTAAAAGCAGTTGACGACGTCGGAAATGAATCAAGTGTTGTCAGCGCAGGACCATTTAGCTTCTTGACACCATTAGCGTACGACAATATGGAAGGTGCATCCGGGTTTACCGGGACGGGAACGTGGGGCATCACTTCGACCATCTCGAACTCAGGTACGAAGAGTTGGGCAGATAGCCCTGGCGGAAGTTATGGAAACAACGAAAACTCGACACTTACCTATAACAATCCGATATCGGTAACCGGACCAATGACTGCAACTTATCTGATGCGATATGATCTTGAGAACAATTTTGACTTCTTGATCCTTGAAGCATCGACAGACGGTGGAGCCACCTGGTTACCAATAAATTCTGTCACCGGTCAATCTGGTCCAGTGTTTCAGTCATTCTCGGTTCCGTTGACTGCTTATGTTGGTCAAACGATAAGGCTGAGATTCAAGTTAACTTCTGATTCCTCTGATGTTTTCGATGGTGTTTACATTGATGATTTTGCTCTTCAGAGCTTAGCTACGACTTTTTCTGACAATGTTGAAGGTGCCGCGAATTTTAGTGGTACTGGCTCGACATGGGTTGTTAGCACGGAATCTGCGGCCTCCCCGACCAAAGCATGGAACGATAGCCCAGGTGCTAACTACGTGAATAGCACCAGCCAGTGGCTCAAGGGAACGGTAAATCTCGATGCAGAGGCGGTCGGAAGCCCGGCCGTAGTATTCAAAGGATTAATCAATACTGAAGCTGGTTTTGACTACCTGAACATACACACTTCAAGTGATGGAGGCGTTACATGGTCTCCTAGAGGAGCGTTCTCCGGCCTTAATACTGTGTTTAATACTTATACCGTTCCGATGGGTGTCATAGGTACGCCAAGGATTGCATTCCAACTGACAAGCGATACGTCAATTGTTGGTAGCGGAGCATCTGTTGATGACATCAGTGTGGTTGGCGAACCGTGGCAGCAACAGTTAACTGGAACGATTGGCCTGAATGGTTTTGCCGCCACCAAGCCATTTACGGTGAAACTCCGTTCAGGCGCCTCAATACTCCAAACAACCGGTATTTCGATGACGGGACTTACTGGATCATTTCAAATCACTTCAAATCTGTATGGTCCTCACGACGTCATTATCGAAGGGGCTTCATTCCTTCGTCGGGTGGTACCTGCGGTTAACATTACGGCGTTTGCCACGGTTTCAGCGAACCTGATCAATGGTGACATCAGTGGTGATAACGTAATCGGAACAAGTGACTATAATGCGCTACGAGCGGCATGGGGAACAACGTCAAGTGATGCTAACTGGAATATCAATGCGGATCTTGACGGCAACGGTGTTATTGGTACCGGGGACTTTAATATCTTACGATCAAATTGGGGAATGACCGGAGACAACTAGCACAGATCCGACAAATTGTGATTCTAAAAATAAGTTAAGGGAGTTTGGAGGTCGCAGTCTCCAAACTCCACTTTTCATGTTTCTAAAGGACTTTGGGAATATCGGCAGGTTAGACTTGTTCCAAGGTATGCTCTACGTTCGTGCTTGACCAAATCATCTGCGCACTCGATACGAGTGATCTCGCCGTTGCTACGAAAACCGTTCAGAAGCTCTCACCGAGCATTAAACATTTCAAAATTGGTCACTCGTTGACCCTTGCCCACTCACTTAGCGTAATCGCAACTCTTCAAGACGCCGGCGCGGAGAAGATATTTCTCGACCTCAAATTCCACGACATTCCCAACACCGTAGCCGGGGCAGTCGCAGAAGCAGCAAAATATGGCGTCTGGATGACCACTCTGCACACTTCTGGGGGCGCAGACATGATGAAAGCTGCGGCAGACGTCCAGGACCGTCCGCTCCTATTGGGCGTATCAGTCCTTACATCTCTCGATGAAGTTTCTCTGGCACAGGTCGGGGTGTCGCGAACAGTTGAGGACCAAATGAGCCGGATGTCATCAATGGCGATCAAGTGCGGTATCGACGGACTGATTTCTTCCCCGCTTGAAATTTCGCTTTTGCGATCCGAGCTAGGCGTTAAACCGCTGATTGTGACACCGGGGATTAGACTTCCGGGTGGAGAATCTCACGACCAAAAACGGTTTGCGACTCCTCAACAAGCCATTGCCGATGGAGCGAGCTACTTGGTGATTGGTCGTGCGTTGTCGGAAGCGGAAGATTTAGATTTTGTTATTAATCAATTGAAATAGTTGACTTTTAA